>VERK01000051.1 GCA_018882725.1 Actinomycetota bacterium
GCCGAGGAGCCGGCCTTGGTGACCTTGCCTGCGCGGATGCAACCGGTGCAGACGTTCAGGCGGCGCGGTGATCCGTTCACGAGGGCCCGAATGCGCTGAATGTTCGGATTCCAGCGACGCTTGGTGCGCACATGTGAGTGCGAGACCGACATACCCCACGAGGGGCGCTTCCCGCAGACTTCGCAAACTGAGGCCATGATGGATCTTCCTTCGAACCGTCCCCTCCGGGGGATCAGCGGACGAAACGCTACCAGCGGACCCCGGTGACCCCAAGGCTGAGCCGGCCATCCGACCTGAGACACGCTTCACCAGCACGCTGGGTTCGGGGCCCAGGGGTACCATTTCCCCGTGGCCGCACCGGTGATGTCGCCCGAGGGGGAGCGTTTCGACGCTGAGCGCCTACGGCGCACCGTGGTGACCTTCCGCGACGCCGTTCGCGAGCACGCCCCCCGAATCAACCGGCTGAACGTCTACCCGGTCCCCGACGGGGACACCGGGACCAACATGGCGCGGACCCTCGACGCCGTGGTGGCTGAACTCGACCGGGCCGATCCGGCCATCGAGTCCACGTGTCAGGCCATTTCGCACGGATCGCTCATGGGCGCGCGTGGTAACTCGGGTGTGATCCTGTCGCAGATCCTGCGCGGACTGGCCGGGCGACTCTCGTCGGCGGCCTCGCACACCGCCTCGGGTCTGGCCGATGCTCTGTCGGAGGCGTCATCGGCGGCCTACAAGGCGGTCGTCAAGCCGATCGAGGGCACGATTCTCACGGTCGTGCGCGAGGCCAGCGAGGCGGCCAAGTCGACCGCCGCCAATGGCGCCGGTTTGTCAGCGGTGTTACGGGCCGCGCGCGATGCCGGTCGTTCGGCACTCGATCGGACGCCCGACATGTTGCCCGTGCTCAAAGACGCCGGCGTCGTGGACGCCGGTGGTGCCGGGTTCTTGTTGTTGCTCGATGCCGCGCTCAATGTGGTCGACGGCGAGCCGATGCCGACTCCGGCCGACTCGATCGGCGGTGACTCCGACGATCTGCCTTCTTTGGTGTCGGCCCCCGACGAACACGGTGATCTCACGGTGGCCGATCTGCGCTTCGAGGTCATGTATTTCCTTCATCTCGACGACGACAAGATCGAATCGTTCAAGGCCGACTGGGCCGAGATCGGTGACTCGATCGTGGTCGTCGGTGGCGATGGCCTCTGGAACTGCCACGTGCACACCAACGACATCGGCGCGGCGATCGAGGTGGCCATCGATCTGGGTGGACGCCCCAAGCAGATTCGCGTGACCGACTTGTTCGAAGAGGTGGCCGAGCGCCACGCCGAACACGAACGCCGTCTCGGCGTCTCGGGCCTTCCCGCGGTCACCACGGCCGTCGTGGCGGTGTGCAGCGGTAGCGGACTCGAGGAGTTGTTCTCGCAACTCGGTGTGCAGGGGATCGTCACCGGTGGGCAAACCCTCAATCCGTCCACGGCCGAATTGCTCGAAGCGGTCGAGCACGTGAACGCGCGTGAAGTGATCGTGCTGCCCAACAACAAGAACATCATCCCGGTGGCCGAGCAGCTCGATGCGCTCACCGCGAAGTCGGTGCGGGTGGTTCCGACTCGTTCGATGCCCGAGGCGCTGGCCGCCTTGGTCGTGTACGACCCCGAAGCCGGAGTCGAGGACAACTCGTCGTCGATGTCGTCGGCCATCGACGCGATGGCGACGGGAGAAGTCACCCAAGCAGTTCGCGATTCACACAGCGACGCGGGTCCGGTGACCGCGGGTGACTGGATCGGGCTCGTGCGGGGCGACGGCATCGTCTCGGTTGCGGGTTCACTCGACGGTGCGGCCGTCGCATTGCTCCAACATCTCGTCACCGACGAGCGTGAAATCGTGACGATCATCGAGGGCTCCGATGCGATCGTGTCGGTCACCGAGGCGTTGCGTAGTTGGGTCGCATCCGAACGCCCGGGCGTTCAGGTCGAGTGCCACCGCGGTGGCCAACCTCTGTATCCGTATCTCTTCGGCGTCGAGTGAGCGAGCAGTCAACTCCGATCACCTTTCGTGATCTCGCCGACATCGATCTGGCTCGACTCAAGTCGGTGGGTGCCGGGAAGCGGCGCGAGAACTTCGGCAAGTTCGGCATCGAAAATTTGGCCGAGCTGCTGACGCACTATCCGCGTCGTTGGATCGATCGCACTCGTGAGGCCCGAATCGGCGACCTCGTGGAAGGTCTCGATGCGTTGGTGGTGGCCGAGGTTCGCTCGGTGTCGTCACCGCCGCGCGGCCGAGGTCCGGCTCGCGTCACCGCGACTATCGGCGACGACACCGGACGACTCACCGTGGTGTTCTTCAATCAGCCGTGGCGCGAGCGGCAACTGGCACCTGGTTCCCTGGTCGCTGTGCACGGCAAGGTGTCTTCGTTTCGTGGTCAGCGACAGATGGCGAATCCGACCGTCGACGTGCTCGGCGATCCGGGTGAGCGTCCGCGCCCGATCGTGTCGGTGTATCCGCAGAGCGAGAAGGTCGATCTGCCGTCGTGGGTCGTGCGCCGCGCGGTCGACGAAGCGTTGTCACGGTGTCGAGCGCGGGGTCTGGCCGATCCGGTTCCGCTTTCGCTGCTCGAACGATTCACGTTGTCGAGTCGACAGGACGCGCTGTTCGGAATCCACCTTCCCGACTCGTTCGCAATCAAGGAAGCGGCCCGCCGTCGTCTGGCGTTCGACGAGTTGTTGCGTGTGCAGTTGGTGCTCGTCATGCGCAAGCGAGCCATGGAACGTGATTCGGTCGGGATCGTTCACCGCGTGGGTGGGCCGCTCGTGCAGCGTTTTCTCACCGATCTGCCGTACCAACTGACCGGGGCCCAGCAACGGGTGATTCGCGAGATCGAACACGATCTGGCCGATCCGCGTCCGATGCACCGCCTGCTGCAAGGTGACGTGGGCGCTGGCAAGACCCTCGTCGCGGTGGTCGCGATGCTCGTCGGAGTCGATGGTGGACACCAAGGGGCGCTCATGGCGCCCACAGAAGTGCTGGCCGAACAGCATGCGACGGGAATCCGTCGTCTCCTCGACGGGCTGCGGATCCCGGCCTCCGACAATTTGTTCGGTGAACGCGAGGTTCGCGTCGAGCTCCTCACCAACAGCGTCACCGGCGAGAAGCGACGTGACGTGTTGGCCGGTCTGGCCGACGGTTCGGTCGACATCGCGATTGGAACCCATGCACTCATCCAGGAGGGCGTCGAATTCGCCAGCCTCGGTGTAGTCGTGGTTGACGAGCAACATCGTTTCGGCGTCGAGCAACGAGCCGCGTTGCGCGACAAGGGTCAGGCCGACGGTCGTTCACCCGACGTGTTGGTCATGACCGCCACACCGATTCCGCGAACGGCGGCCATGACGGTGTACGGCGACCTCGACGTGAGCGTTCTCGACGAGAAGCCGCCCGGTCGCACGCCGATCGTCACCCGTCACGCTCGTGGAGTGGAAGAAGCCGATGTGTGGGCCGACGTGCGCGACCAAGTGAGCCGCGGTCGACAGGCCTACGTGGTCTGTCCGCTCATCGAAGAGAGCGAGAAACTCGAGGTCGCCTCGGCCGAAGAGACTCGTGCTCGCCTCGAAGCGGACGAGCTGTCGGGGCTGCGGGTCGGTCTGCTTCACGGCCGGATGTCGTCGGCGGAGAAGGAGGCCGTCATGGATTCGTTCCGAACCGCACGACTCGATGTGCTGGTGGCCACCACGGTGATCGAAGTCGGTGTCGACGTTCCGAACGCGACGGTGATGGTCATCCTCGACGCCGACCGCTTCGGCATCGCCCAGCTCCACCAGTTGCGGGGTCGTGTCGGTCGCGGATCGCACGAGTCGACGTGCTGGTTGGTCACCAGTGCATCCGATGACGAGTCGACACTCGTCGGTGAGGTCTCGCCGCGCGTCGAAGCGCTCGTCGAATCCGATGACGGATTCCTCTTGGCCGAAGTCGACCTCGAGTTGCGAGGGGAGGGCACCCTCATGAACAAGGAGCAGAAGGGACGTAGCGATCTGAAGTTGGCTTCGTTGCGTCGCGACCGTGAGTTGGTGGCCATGGCTCGCGAGGCCGCCTTCGCGATCGTCGACGACGATCCGACTCTCGCCTCGCACCCCGGGCTGCGCGAGGAACTCGAGTTGTTCCTCCGTCCGGAAGACGAAGAGTTCTTGTTCAAGAGCTGATCGTTCGGACGTCGACGGACGAACGATCAGCAGCCCGAGAACGACGGCATCGGTCCGGTCCGAACGTCGTTCAACTGGATCTCGCCGCCGCTGGCGGCCGCCGTGACAGTCGTGTCGCCGTCGATTTCGACGGCCGCAACGATTCGGTCGTCGATCACGAGAACTGCCGACCGCGAACCGACCAGGAGACGCAACGGAGTCGATCCGTCGAGATCGACCGACAGCGACGAGAACTCGACGGTCTCACTGCTCGACCAGGCTCGCTCGGACGAGAGCGACAGTGCGACTGGTTCGGTGGATCCATCGGCGTCGCGGAGCCAGAACGTCACGTGAGTGTCGGTGTCGAGCGGGCCCAGATCTGCGGTCACGGCCCGACAATCGTCGTCGACGATCACGGTGGGGGAAGTCGTGACGACGATGTCGCGGGCGACCCCGGTGGGAGTCTTGTTCAATTCCGACCACGTGCGCCGCTCGATGCTCAACTCGTTCTGTTCGGTGGTCAGCACCGGTTGGAAATCGCGATCGACGATCCGCTTGAACCAGTCGCTGCCCCCGAGCGAGACGCTGATCGGGTGCACGTAGGCACGCGGCTGCGACTCCGCGAGGTCGTCGGTGAACCACGCATCGGTGTCGGGCAACACGTAGTCGGGAGAGGTTCGGCCGAGGTAGACCTCGCCGATGAGGAACGATTTCCACGCGAAGCGCGTGGCCGGGACTCGGCGGTTCTCGAGGTAGGTCCACGGATACATCGTCCACGACAACAACGGGTCGCCATCGTTCGACACCAGATCGAGCGCGGCATGAACGGTCCGTGCCTCGCCACTGCGGTTCCGATCGCGTTCGGCTGCGTGGTCGGCGAATCCGGTGAATCGTCCGGCTGATTCGGCGCCGGCCCAGAACAGATCGGTGCCCTGGGTGACGAGAGAACCCACGAGCAGAAGTGCCGGCAATGCTCGTCGCATCGGGAGAGAGGGAGCGAGTGCGCCGATGACGAAGGCGATGGTGAGCAGTGTCGGAACCGCGAGCACGGAGAAGTAGTGGCTCGAGTAGCGCTGGCTCAAGACCAGTTCGATCCAGGCGCCGAGCCACCAGAGGCTCAGAGTCACGCCCAGTGTGCGTTGCATCGTCGAGAGCGAGTTCCAGCGCTGGCGGACGATCACCGCGAATGCCGCATAGAGGACGATCAGCATCGGGCGGTCCTGGTGGTAGCCGACGAACGTTTGCCAACCCAGACCCAACTGGTCGCGCAGCCCGCGACCGAGGCCGGAGTTCATGTAGCTCGCATACGTCCACCAGCCCGACCAGAACTCGTCGAACGAACCCCGCACCGCGTACCAGGCGGGAGCACTGGCAATCGTCGCCAACGACGTCGACGCGAACACGACGACCGGACGAGCGAACGACGACTGGTGTCGACGAATCGTGACTGCGAGCGAGACGACCGCGACTGCGGCGAACACACTCGTGAGGAGCGTCTGCACCGCCAGACCCGTGAGCGCGGCCAACGCGACCCACGACCAACGCGATCGCTTCGGCGTCGACCAGAAGAAGTCGGTGAGCACGATGATCACTGCGGCAGCGAAGAGTGCGGTGGTGATGTTGCGGCTGTACAGGACCCCCGCGTAGTCGCTGGACGAGAAGGTGAGGTGGACGAATGCGATCACGCCCGCGCCGACCGCGACGGATCGTCCGGAGCCGAACGAACGAGTGACGGTGGCACTGGCGAGCCCCACCAGTAGTGCCGCGACGATCACGAAGGCGGAGATGGCGAACCAGTACGTGTCGAACGACGTGATCCATCGCGCGGCGTCGTAGACGGCCACTTCGAGCGGACCCTTGTTGTGGATTCCGTTCTCGTAGTACGACCCGCCGAATCGGGCCGCCCGCTCGACGACGGTACGGGCGAATTGCGGGTCGTAGTCCTGTGAGCGCAACTCGATGGCGGCCCACGCCATGAACACGAGCGTTGTACCGGCGCCGATGAACGCCGCCTTCGATCGTTCGATCGGCGGGAGTTCGTGTGAGTTCGGTTGCGTTGTTCGTGGTGACGTTCTCGACACGGCATCACCCAACGCGAGCGCGACCGCGATCACGACGATCACGCCGATTCGCAGGAGAACACCCACCATGTGTCGTTGGACCTCGACGGCATCGAGAACGTACGACGTGTAGGCCTCAGTGATCGTGGTGAACAGCGCAACTCCGAGTACCACGCCGAGTGCACGTCTCTTGCGCGCGACCGCGATCGAAGCGAGGGCGCCGACCACGAGCCACAGTGCGAGCGAGGTGTTGGTGCGGGGAACGTCGAACCACGACGACCCGTCAGGAAGTCGATCGCCGACGTCGTAGCGGTCGTAGTCATCGAACCGATAGCTGAGCAGTCCGGGTAGATCGCGACGGAATTCGCCGAACCAGTGCGGCGCATCGAGGACGAGCGAGATCAGTTGATCGCGCTGTCCCTCGCCGTCGACCCAGTCGCGGAACCCGGCCAGACGCGGGTCGTTCAGAAAGGCTTCGCCGTCCGACCACGAATCGGATCCGGCGCGTTCGAGGAGCGCGTCATTGAGCGGTAGGCCGCGGCCGACCCAGTCGGCCGTGAGCTCGTCGTCGGGGAGCACACGGAGCCCGACGTTGTTGATGAGCGGATAACGATTTCGCTCGCTCACGTTCTGAGCCACCGCCACGTACACGACACCGAGCGCGAGTACGGCAGCGCCGACTCTCAGCAGCCGACGCCGTGCATCGTTGCTCGCGAATCGGCTGGCGAGAAGGGCGGTCACCGCGACGGCACCAACCGTGACCGCGTGAGCATCTCGTACAAGCAACCAGGCCGCGGTGGCGGCGAAGGCGAGCACGAGTCGGCGATTGGTGGGTGAGTGGGCGAACGTGAGCCAGCCGGCCAACGCGAACAACGACAACGTGAGTCCGAGCGATTCGCTGAGAACCTCGAGTGACCACGAGGCGAACCGTGGCTGCACCGCGATCAACATCACGGCGCCCACTGCCACCCAGGCGATCACTCGGTTGGCGACGATTCGCAGAAGAGTCGCACCGAGAACCGCGACGGCCAGCGCGTAGAGCGTGGTCTGCACGAGAACGATGGCGCCCGTGTTCCCTCCGAGAATCCACGCCAGTAGCGGGAGACCGACCGGTCGTTCACCGAACCAGAACGACGGCCACCACGGACCGATTCGCGCGTGATCGAGGAACGAATACGAATCGGGGAACTCGGGACGCAGACCCGAGCGCCACAACGGTCCGAGTGTGCGCAGCAAGAACACCGCGACGAAGAGTGCGAACACCACCCGTGAAAGGTCGTGCCGTGGTCGCCAGCGACGGCGGACCGCCGTCTCGGGAGAGTCGGCGACGACGTTCGTCACGATTCGTCGTCCGAGGCGTCCCAGTCGTCCGGTAGGACGAGATCCCAGCGGTCGAGGCAGTCCTGGCATCGATAGGCGACGACGTCGCCCGGTAGCCAGGTGCCGTCCTCGCGGGCGTAGGTGATGAGAAAACACCGTCCGCCGCAATCGACGCACACGATTTCCGTCTCGGGTGAACGCGGCACGCTCAAAGTCTGCCCTCCGTAGAGTGTCGTCCATGCGCGTCGTGGCCGGATCGTTGCGCGGTCGCCCCATCATCGCCCCCGAGGGTGACGCCACCCGACCCACCACCGACCGGGCTCGTGAAGCCATGTTCAACGCTCTCCACAGTCTGGGTGCCCTCGACGATGCGTCGGTTCTCGACGTCTACGCCGGCAGCGGAGCACTCGGCATCGAGGCATTGTCGAGAGGGGCTCGCCACTGCACGTTCGTCGAGCGCGACAAGCGAGCTCTCGACGCCATCCGTACCAACGTGTCGAAGCTGGGGCTGACCGACCGCACGCGGGTGGTGGCGGGCGACACCTTCACGTCGGTGGTGGCTCAGCGCAACATCGACTTGTTGCTCGCCGACCCGCCGTACGGCTTCGCCGACTGGGATCGCTTCTTCTCCACGATCGAGCCGGTAGTGGTCGACGACGCCGTGGTTGTCGTGGAGAGCGATCGCGAGATGATCGAGCGCGACGGCTGGGAGATCGTCCGCGCCAAGCGTTACGGCCGGGCCTGGGTCACCTTTCTTCGTCCCAACCGCCCGGCCTGAACCGGTACCGTGGAGGCCACATGGCCACTTCGCTCACCGCTCTGTATCCGGGGAGTTTCGACCCGTTCCATCTCGGTCACCTCGACGTGGTCGAGCAGTCGGTCGAGTTGTTCGGCAACGTCGTCGTGGCCGCCATGCACAACCCGGGCAAGCCGAGTGGAGTGATCGACCTCGACACGCGAGTCGCGCTGATTCGCGAGTCGGTCGCGCACCTTCCGACGGTTCGGGTGGAGGCTCACCCTGGACTCGCCGTCGACGCCGCGCGCGCCGTGGGCGCCGACTTCATCGTCAAGGGCTTGCGCACGTCCGGCGACTTCGAAGTCGAGCAGCAGATGGCCCACACCAATCACTCGGTGTCGGGTGTGCGAACGGTCTTCCTCCCGGCCCGCCCCGATCTCGTGTTCATCAGCAGTCGCTTCATCCGTGAAATCGCCCAGTTCGGAGGCAACGTCGAGCACCTGGTGCCTGCCCCGGTGGCGCGGACGATCACGAGTATCTTTGGGGGCCGGTCCTGACCGGACGGAGGTCAACGCCATGAACACCGAATTCGACGATTTCGACGACGACACCGGGTCGTACGACCGCGTCGCCGACGACCAACTCGGCGACTCCGGTGTCCTTCTGCGCCGGGCCATCGACATCATCGCGACCGCACCCAACATGCCGTTGTCCTCGACGCCCCGAATCGATCGCGACGAGATCATCGACATTCTCGAAGGCGCACTCGATCGCCTGCCCGACGAACTCCGCCAGGCGCGTTGGATGATGAAGGAGCGTGACGAGTTCTACGCGCGCATGCGCCGTGAAGCCGATGAGATCGTCGAAGCCGCCAAGGTGCAGGCTGAGCGGTTCGTCCAGCGGGCCGAAGTGGTGCGGGCAGCCGAACAGCGCGCGCGTCAGATCATCGAAGCCGCCGAGGACGACGCCAGCCGCCGCAAGAACGAGATGGAGGATTTCCTCGATCGCCGTCTCGCCAGTTTCGAAATCCTGCTCGACAAATTGGCCCGCACGGTCGACACCGGTCGCCGTCGCCTGGCCATCGGTGCCGAGCGTGCCAGTGAAGAGAACCTCCCCGAGATGTACTCGGACGACAGTGGTCAGGTCGTGCAGCGCGACCCCGATCCCTCCAACGGGTTCTTCGATCAGGACTCCACTCGCAATCGCTGACCGCCGCCGGTGAAGAACCCGCTCGTCGTCAACGCGCTCGAACTGCTTCGACGCCCTGGCTCGCTGAAGGACGTCACGTGCGAGGTCGAACCCGACGTCGTCGAACTGCACGACGAGCGTCTGGTCCCCGAGGCGACGATCGACGTCGATCTCGTGTGTTCGAGCCTGTCGAACGGCATCGTGATCGAGGGAAAGATCTCGGCTCGCTTCCACGGTGAGTGCCGACGTTGTCTCGCGCCGGTCACGGGGCGGATCGACACGCCGGTGCGCGAGCTCTATCAAGAGACGATCACCGACCCCGATGCGTTCCCGATCGAGAACGATCAGATCGACTTGCGGTCGGTCGTTCGAGAGACGGTGCTACTCGAACTTCCCGACGCCCCGTTGTGTTCGGCCGATTGTCGGGGTTTGTGTCCGGTGTGCGGAGTCGATCGCAACGCCACGGCGTGCTCGTGTTCCACCGAGGCCCGCGACCCCCGTTGGTCGGCCCTCGACGCCCTGCGCGAGCAACTACCCGAGTGACCAGGCCTGCTCTCCGGGCCAATGGCAGGCCAGGGGGACTTCGGCCGAGTCACCGCTATCCTCTCCAAGCCGTCCTGAGGAGATAGCCGTGGCCGTTCCCAAGAAAAAGAAGTCGAAGTCGAAGACCCGGAGCCACCGCGCTGGCGCCTGGAAGCTCGGATCGCCCTCGCGCAGCCTGTGCCCGCGTTGCGGAGCCGCCAAGCTTCCCCACACGGTCTGTGGTGCCTGCGGTTGGTACAAGAACCGCGTCGCCATCGAAGTCTGATCGTCCGTCTTTCGAGTCGCCGTGTTGCCCATTGCGGTTGATGCCATGGGGGGCGACCGCGCCCCGAGCGAAATCCTCGCCGGAGCCCACGAAGCCGCCCGTCTGGGTTTTCCGATCGTCCTCGTCGGGCCACCGTCGCTCGACACCGGTGGTCTCCCTCTGATCGAAGCGTCCGAGGTGATCGCCATGGACGACGATCCGGGCAAGTCGGTACGCACCAAGAAGGACTCGACTCTCGTCCGGGCCGCCGAAGCGGTCCGCGACGGCAAGGCCTCGGCCATGATCTCGGCCGGCAACACCGGAGCCACGATGGCGTCGGCGCTGTTGCGCATGGGCCGAATCAAGGGTGTGAACCGTCCGGCCATCGCCACTCCGATTCCGGTTCCCGGTGGCTCGCCCACGGTTCTCCTCGATGCCGGGGCCAATGCCGAAGTGCAGGCCGATTGGCTGGTTCAGTTCGCGCAGATGGGTTCGATCTACTCGCGTCACCGGTTCGACGTGGCGTCGCCGCGCGTGGGCCTGTTGTCGATCGGCGAAGAGCCCGGCAAGGGCGACACCCTTCGCAAGGAGGCGTACGAACTCTTGAGCGTCGCGTCCGGAATCAACTTCATCGGCAACGTCGAAGGTCGCGACGTCATGACCGATGATGTCGACGTGGTGGTGACGGACGGATTCACCGGCAACGTGGTGTTGAAGACACTCGAAGGTGGCATGAAGACCTTGGTGAAGGCGCTCATCGCAGCCTTCGGTTCGAAGCCCGAATACAAAGAGCACGCCGATGTTTTGTTGCCGGCCTTGCTGCCCCTTTACGAGTCGGTCGATCCCGATACCACCGGCGGGGCGATCCTGCTCGGGGTCGACGGGGTGTGCATCATCTCGCACGGATCGTCGTCGGCGCGGGCCATGGTCAACGG
>VERK01000269.1 GCA_018882725.1 Actinomycetota bacterium
GCTGAAGCGTGCGCGGATCGATCACCTCGCACTGGATTCCGTCGCCGGCCAACTTCTCGGCCACGGCGGAGGCTTCGTGCACCATCCGTCCCCACGCCACGATCGTCACGTCGTTGCCGGGGCGAACCACATTGGCCACGCCGAGCGGAACGATGTAACGCTCCTCGGGCACCGGACCCTGGATGCCGAGCAAACGCTTGTGCTTGATCATCACGGTCGGGTTGTCCTCGCGAATGCAGGCCGCCATGAGACCCTTCATGTCGTAGGGAGTGGCCGGGTGGACGACTTTGAGACCCGGGATGTGGCACAGCAGAGCTTCGAGAGACTGGCTGTGCTGCGCGGCGGCTGAGAGTCCACCGCCACCGGCGGTGGTGATGGTGAGCGGAATACGGGCCTCGCCGCCGAACATGTACTTCAACTTCGCGGCCTGGTTGACGATCTGATCCATGGCCACACACATGAAGTCCATGAACATCAAGTCGACGATGGGACGCAGGCCAGTCACGGCCGCACCAACGCCGAGACCGATGATCGCCTGCTCGCTGATGGGCGTGTCGACCACGCGCTCGGCACCGAACTTGGCCTGCAGGCCGCCGAAGGTGCCGAACACGCCACCGAAGGCGCCGATGTCTTCACCGGCGCAGAACACGTTCGGGTCGTCCTCCATGGCCTGGCGGACGGCCTCGTTGAAGGCCATCACGTACGGGAGTTTGCGCTCGTCGCTCATCAGTTGCCTCCATTGGCCGAGTAGACGTCGACCAGCACTTGATCGGACGTGGGCAGCGGGCTGTCCTCGGCGAACTTGATCGCCACCTCGATGTCGTTGCGCAGTTCGGCCCAGATGTCGTCGAACTGTTGACGCGTCGCCACCTTGTTCTCGATCATGCGATCTTCGAGGGTGAAGATCGGATCGCGTTCTTTCCACTTGGCTACTTCGTCGTCGGAGCGGTACTTGAGACCGAGGTTCTGTACGCCGTGGTGGTTGTAGAAGCGGTAGGTCTTGGCTTCGATGAGTGACGGTCCACCGCCGGCTCGCGCCTTGGCCACGGCTTCGAGCGCCGCTTCGTGCACCGCGATCACGTCCATGCCGTCGACGATCACACCGGGCATGCCGTACCCGGCCGCGCGGTCGACGATGTCGGTGATGGCCATGGTCTTGTCGCGGGGGGTGAACTCGCCGTACTCATTGTTCTCGCAGGCGAACACGATGGGGAGATGCAATGCGCAGGCCATGTTGGCGGCCTCGTGGAACGCGCCGATGTTGGTGGCGCCGTCACCGAAGAACGCCACCGCCACCTGGCCGCGGCCGCGGTACTTGTTGGCGAAGGCCGCGCCCACCGCGATAGGGGAGCCCGCACCCACGATGCCGTTGGCGCCGAGCATGCCGAGCGAGAGGTCGGAGATGTGCATCGAACCGCCCTTGCCCTTGCAGTAGCCGGTCGACTTGCCCATGAGTTCGGCCATCATTCGATTGAAGTCGCCACCCTTGGCGACCAAGTGACCGTGACCGCGGTGGGTCGACGTGATGTGGTCGTCGTCGTTGAGCGCACCGCAGATACCGGCCGCCACGGCTTCTTCACCCACGTACAGGTGGAGGAAGCCCGGGAGTTTGGCGGCTTCGGCCAGTCGGCCGGCGGCCTCTTCGAAGAGGCGGATGCGGACCATGCGTCGGTGCAGGTCGAACTGAACGGCGGGTGTGATGCTCATGTGGCTCCTAGGCGTCGAGGCCGCGCGCCCAGCGGAGCGAGCGACGCAGTAGTTCGTAGTAGGCGGGCTTTTCCCACGAGCACCGTTCGATGCGTGGGTAGTAGTCGAGGACCGGGACCATGTCGTAGTGGCCGCGGCAGTGACCGAGTGTGTTGTACAGAATCGACCCGTTCCCGAGATTGCGCAGATACATCACGAGGTGTTGCGCGTCGGCGGTGGTCCAGTCGGCCTCGGCGAATCCGGCCGCTTCACCTTGCCAGGTGGTGTGCAACAACGGCTGGAGGGCCGAACGGTCGGCGTACTCGCTCAGGTACAACTCGTCGTCGGTCTCGAACGGTTCGACTCCGGCCACCAGCCAGTGCGTCGGGTCGGTGATCTCGACGCGGTACGGCTGAATGGGCGGGTGCGCCACGAACTGGCTGCCGAGTGTCTCGGCCCAGAGCGGGAACACTCGCGGTGACTCGACACCGTTGGGGCCGCCCAGAGTGAGCGCGGCGTTGGTGCCGTGTAGCGCGACCCAGCGACCGCCGCCTTCGACCCAGGCGCGGATGGCTTTTTGTGCACCTTCACTCGGGCGCACGTCGCACGTGTACGACACGAGGATGGACGACTGGGCGATACCGGCCGTGTCCTCGTAGTCGGGCTGTACGCGAACACGGAACTCGTCGTGCTCGGCGAGCAACGTGAGGAGTTCGCGTCGCGCGAAGTCGATGTCGTGGTACTTGCCGCCCGCCACCAGCGTGACGTCGATGCGCTTGCCGCTCATCGCGCGATCAGAAGTCGACGCGCTTGAGGAAACCGCCGTCGACCGTGAGATTCACACCGTTGATGTG
>VERK01000270.1 GCA_018882725.1 Actinomycetota bacterium
GATGGTGCCACCCTGGATGGGGACCGTCACCTTCTTGCCGGTGCGGTCGTCGATGATCGTGATGGTGTCGGGCACCTTGCTCGTCCCCTTGATCGTGAGGTCCGTTGTTCGGACCGTGGTTATGTGGTGGGGCTTTCTCCCCGAAGGACGAGGATAACCACCGAAGCGGGTTTCGCTCCTAGCCGCGCCAGCCGCCGGAACCCAAGAATCACAACGGCGTGTTGTCGTGCTTGCGCCCGGGCAGCCGCTCGCGCTTGTCGATCAGGGCGTCGAGGGCGGTCGAGATCACGGCCCGGGTGTCGGCCGGTTCGATCACGGCATCCACGAACCCGCGCTCGGCGGCCACGTACGGATTGAGGAGTCGCTCGGTGTAGTCGGCCTCGAACGCGGCGCGTTCGTCGGGTGTGGCGCGACGCTGGAGGATGGCGGCGGCTTGACCCGCCCCCATGACGGCCAACTCGGCCCAGGGCCAGGCCAAGCACAGATCGTTGCCCATCTTCTTCGAGTCCATGACGATGTAGGCGCCGCCGTAGCTCTTGCGCAGGATCACGCAGATGCGCGGCACGGTGGCTCGTCCGTAGGCGAACACCAACTGCGCGCCGTGGCGGATCATGCCACGCCATTCGAGATCCTTGCCCGGATAGAAACCCGGGGTGTCGACCAGCGTGACGATCGGAATGTTGAACGCATCGCAGAACGCCACGAACCGGGCCGCCTTCTGAGACGCCGGGATGTCGAGTGTTCCGGCCAACACGATCGGCTGATTGGCGACGATGCCCACTGGTCGTCCCGACAACGTGGCGAAGCCGGTCACCACGTTGGCGGCCCAGCGCGCGCGCAGTTCGAAGAATTCGCCATCGTCGAACACGGCCCGGATCACATTGCGGACGTCATAACTGCCAGTCGAGACGACTGGGATCACCTCGCCGGCTTCGGGAACCGAACGCTGCGGGTCGTCGTCGGACGCGAACATCGGTGGCTCGTCGTCGCAGTGATCGGGGACGTACGAGAGCAGTTGCTCGGTGATGGCGACCGCGGCGTCGAGATCGCTCGCCACCAACGTGGCCGCGCCCGTGTGGCGTCCGTGGGCGGCCGTGCCGCCGAGCTCGTCGTTGTCGACGGTGACGCCGGTGAACTCGGCGACCATGGTGGGCCCCGACACGAACGCGTACGACGATTCGGTCATGATCACGTGGTCGACGATGCCGAGCAGGAGAGCGGGCCCGGAAACGGCCGGACCGTCGACGATGATGACGGTCGGAACGCGACCAGAGCAATCAGTGAGTGCGCGCGCGGCCCGGCCCCACGCGTGCAGCGCGGAGAATCCGTCTCGAATCTCGGCTCCCGACGAGGCGATGACGGCCACGAACGGAAGCAGTTGATCGACGGCGGTGCGGGCGGCCGCTTCGATCACGCTCGATGCTTCGTACGACAGTGCACCCTTGTGAACTTCGGAGCTCACGTCGACCCACACCACGCGACGGTCGCCGAGTGATCGCACCTCGGCCTGGGCGGCGCCGGGAATACGAGAGATCAGCGCGACGGGGCCCACGTCGTGAGCGTAGGTCTCAGGTGGCCTTGAGGGGGAACGCGTCAGCGCCCACGTACACACCGGGTTGTCGCTTGCCGCGCCGAGCGACGAGTTCGCGCACGGTGTCGAGCGCGGCGCGTGTGGGCGGACCCGGACGCGGACGACGACGCTGCACCCAACCAACCACGCGACGGGGGAGTTCGGGTACGTCGATGCGCTGGAAATCTCCCGACAACCACTTGGGCACGGCGGTGGCCGGCACGACCGCGGCGCCGAAACCTTCGAACGCGAGGGACGCCATCAGGCGCACACCGTCGATCTCGGCCTGTGCCGACAGCGTCACGGCGTGCGATTCGGCGGCGCGATTGATGATGCGTCGCAACTGCGACGATCGCGGTGGGAGCAGGATCGGGTGTTCAGCGAGTTCGACGATGCCCACCGAGTCACGACCGAACAGCGGGTGCGATTTCGGAACGAGGAGGATCAGGTCTTCGGCGAACAACGGCTCGACGGTGAGTTCGGGGTCGTCGACGGGCAAGTGGACGATCGCGGCGTCGAGTTGGCCGGCCACCAGGCGAGGGACGAGGGTCGAGGTTCCACCGTCGGAGATGGTGGGTCGAATGGCCGGGTACTGCGTGCGCAGTGTGGTGAGGAAGGCCGGCATGAGCCAGCGCGCGGTGGTGCCGATCACACCGATCCGGGTGTCGCCCGAGATCACGTCGTCGAGGGCGGCCAGGTCGGCCGAGATGTCGTCGACCTCGCGCAGGATGCGCCGGGCCCGCTCGATGACCAGGGCTCCTTCGTCGGTCACCTGACCCGAGGCCCGGTCGATGAGAGTGACCCCCAGTTCGCGTTCGAGCCGGGCGATGTGAGCCGAGACGTTCGACTGGACCGTGTAGAGCGCCCGGGCCGCGGCCGAGAACGATCCGTGGTCGGCAATGGCCACGAGGGTCGAGATCTGGCGGAGGTCCATCTCCAGAAACGATACTACCTATCTCGTCTATCGG
>VERK01000271.1 GCA_018882725.1 Actinomycetota bacterium
CCATGGCAGCAAAGAAGAAGGCAGCCAAGAAGGCTCCGGCCAAGAAGAAGGCAGCCAAGAAGGCACCGGCAAAGAAGAAGGCAGCCAAGAAGGCTCCTGCGAAGAAGAAGGCAGCCAAGAAGGCTCCTGCGAAGCGCAAGGCCGCCAAGAAGGCTCCCGCGAAGAAGAAGGCAGCCAAGAAGGCTCCGGCCAAGAAGGCTCCCGCCAAGCGTCGCAAGCGCAAGGCAGCAGCCAAGAAGTAATTCGCCCCGATCACAATCGGGAAAGGAACTGGTCGAGCGGGGGAAACCCCGCTCGACTGCTTTTTCCGGCCGAGTTGGCGACCAGGATGGGTTGATGGCACCGCAACTCGACGATCTGCTCGCCGACCTGGCCGACGAACACCGCGACCTGGATGCGGTCGTGAGCCAGTTGTCCGAGTCGACCTGGCGAGCCCCCACCTTGGCCGAGGGCTGGTCGATCGCCGACCAGATCAGCCACCTCGCCTTCTTCGACGAGCGAGCCGCGATGGCGATGAGCGATCCCGACGGGTTCACCCGTGACTTCGAGCAGATGGTCGCGGCCGGTCGTGACGCATCGGTGGATCGGGCGCGAACGCTGCCTCCCACTGTGTTGTTGGCCGACTGGCGAGTCGCGCGCTCGGCACTGATGGTGGCCGCCCGAGACGCCGACCCCACGGCTCGCGTTCCGTGGTACGGGCCGGCGATGTCGTTGCGCTCGTGCGTGACGGCACGACTCATGGAGACCTGGGCCCACGGTCAAGACGTGGTGGACGCTCTGGGTATTGATCGTCCCGGAACGAGTCGCCTGCGTCACGTCGCCCACATCGCGATCGGTGCGCGGGCCTATGCGCTGATGGTCAACCGGCTGACCCCCGACGACCGCGCGGTGTTCGTGGAGTTGACGTCACCTGATGGCGACACCTGGGCGTGGGGATCGCCCGACTCCGCCGGTGGATCGGTCCGCGGCTCGGCCCTCGAGTTCTGTCTCGTGGCCATTCAGCGCCGTCATCTCCGAGACACGACACTGCGTGTGGAGGGCGAGTCGGCCACCACCTGGATGTCGGTGGTTCAGGCGTTCGCTGGGCCGGCCGGCCGCGGCCGCGAACCGCGAGTCTGACGGCGCGACCCGATTCGTCTTGGCCGGCCGAGCCGGGTCAGAGGTCGGCGATCTTCTTGAAGATCTCGGCGGCCGGACGATCGACGCGCCGACCCAGATCGGCCAGGCGGGTGCGGATGCGCGCCGAGAAGCGGTCGAGGGTGGCTTGATCGACCGCCTTCATGGTGCTCTCGAACTGCGATTCGTGAGCCATGAGCGCGTGCAGCTTCACGTCGACGGTCGACGACACATCCTCGCCGTGATCGGGCTCGTCGGCTTCCCACAACAGAAGCGTGGACGGCCGGTGGTGGGCCAGACCGTGTTCGCGGAAGAAGTGCGGATCGCGCGCGGCGACGATGGCATCGCACGCGAGCAAACCGGCGTGACGATGGTCGGGATGGAGTCGATAGCGCTTCCACGGATCGTGACCGAGCACCACGTCGGGCTTCAGGCGTCGGATCTGTCGCGCCACTTCGCCGCGCAACGCGAGGGTGCTGTCCAGTTCGCCGTCGATCTGATCGAGGAACACGACCTCACCGCGTGAGCCGAGCCGGCGGGCCGCCTCACGTTGCTCGTCTCGTCGCGCGGCCACGAGGGCGACTTTGTCGGCGTCGGGATTCCAGGTGCCCTTCGATCCATCAGTGAGCACGAGGTGGTGAATGGTGCAGCCAGCGGCGGCCCACTTGGCCAGGGTTCCGCCACAGCCGAACTCCACGTCGTCGGGGTGCGCGCCGATGGCGAGCGCGACCGACGGTGTAGGGAGATCGATGCTCGTGATCGGTGCGCCGACCGCAGTGGGCGGTTGACCCGGATCGTTGGCGGATTGGTTCGTCGTCATGATGTCGTGCTCGTCGTGTTGCTCAGCGTCATTGGGGCTCGGTGGGCGCCCAGTCGGGGAGGACCCGGGCGATGAAGTCTCGCACCGCGTGGAGGTCGTCGTGCGTGTCGATGTCGACGGCCAGTGACGCATCGTCGATCTCGATCACGTTCAGTCCGAGGCGCTCAGCCTGAGCGCGGTGGGCAGTGAGCGAGCCGGGCCCGTACATGAACTCCCACTGGGCGAAGGTGGCTCGAGTGAGTACGAGCACGTTGGTGCCGTCGCGACGCCGGTCGGTCGCGACCAATACGCGTTCACCTTCACCCGATGACGTGGCGATGGCCGCACCGATCACGCGCACGATGTCGGTGGCGAGGGGAAGGTCGGCATGAGCCACCACGATCCAGTCGGCGTCGGAGGATCGCAACACCGAGTCGCGGGCGGCCGTGAGCGACGGGTTGAGACCGCTGGCGTCGGTGGTCACCACCATCGCCGCGCGTGAGCGGGCCCACTGCGCCACCGCGTCGTCGTTGCACACCACGATCGTGTGGGCGTCGTTGCGCGGGGAGACGACGATCTCGGCCATGGCCTGCGCCAGGCGTGAGCGCTGGTCGGGTGTGAAG
>VERK01000272.1 GCA_018882725.1 Actinomycetota bacterium
ATCGCGCACACGTCGAGCACCCCCCGTCCGTTTTCCGAATTGAACACGAAGGAGTTCACACAATGAAGACAATGTTGAAGTATGCAAAAACTCTGATCGCCCGGAACACCGACGAGGCGGTCGACGTTCTGGTCGAGGTCGCCGCGCCGGAGGTCAAGGGCGCCGAACGGCCGGCCATCGATGCGGTGGCGGTCATCGACCGATCTGGGTCGATGGCAGGTGGTCCACTCGCGGCGGTGAAGGATGCCGTGAAGCAGTTGCTCCGCTTCGCCGGGCCCAGCGATCGGATCGCGGTCGTGGTGTTCGACGACGAGGTCGAGACGATTCTCGAACTGAAGCATCACAGCGATGTCGAGGCAGCCGCTCAGGCGGTGTCGCGCGTTCGCTCGGGTGGCTCGACCAATCTCTCGGGCGGCTGGCTCAAGGCGTTGCAGATTCTCACCGAGTCGGGTCGCCCCGACGCGTTGCGGCGAATCATCGTGCTCACTGACGGACACGCCAACGTGGGATTGACTTCGGCCGACACGTTCGCTCCTCACGTCTCGACGGCGCGCGCGGGTGGAGTCACCACGTCGTGCATCGGCTTCGCCGATGGATACGACGAGGCTTTTCTCGCTGCCGTCGCCGATGCCGGATCGGGTAATGACTACTGGTGTGCCGGTTCAGATCAGGCCGCCCGGGTGTTCACCCAGGAGTTCGCTGGCCTGGCCTCGGTCGCGTCGCAGAACCTGGAGGTCTCGGTCGTGGGTTCGGAGGCCGTCCGAAAGGTCAAGATCCGTCACGAGTTCCCGACCGTCGACATCGACGACCGAACGAAGCGCGTGACAATGGGCGATGTGTACGGCGGCGAGACGCGTCGCCTGCTCGTGACGTTCAAGGTCAAGCCGACCGATGCGTTGGCGCCTCTCGACCTCGGCCGCATCTCCTTGTCGTGGGTCTCGGTCATCGGTGAGGCCGTCATGCACTCGGTCGACCTGCCTGTAGCCGTGACAGTTCTGCCGACACTCGACGGAATCGACGATGACGGAGCTTCTCAGGAGGCCGTCGAGATGGCCGAGCGTATGCAGGCCGAGCGGAATCGACGCTTGGGTCGTGAATTGGCTGACGCCGGTCACTACGACGAGGCGGCGGCGGTGTTCTCGGTCGCAGCCGGTCAGTTCGCGCGACTCGGGCTGCAGGAAGACGTCGTTCTCCTCTCCACCGACGTCGACGCGCTGCGAACCCACAGCTGGTCGCCCGCCCAGTCGAAGAAACAGTTCAGCCGCTCCCGTGGCACGGCCAAGGGCCGTCGCTTCGACTACGACGACAAGGACTGATAGGCCGGCAACGCGGCGGCCGAGTTGGCCCCCACTCCACACAGTTCGGCCAGTGTGTCCTGGCCGATGAGAGTCAAGGACCACATCGCGCGACTCGCCCCGACGTAGATCAGCTGACGTTTTGGATCGTCGGAGTTGTCGATGATCACGACGGCCGCTCTCTCGAGACCCTTCCCTCGATGGATGGTCTCGCAGAGGGCGGCTTCTTCGTGTCTCTCCTCCCAGCGCGCGAGGGGGAGCAGTCGACCTGATTCGGCGTTGCCGAGGAGCTCGTCGCGCAGCTTCGTACTTGCTGTGAGGACGGCGATCTCGCGCAGGGGGACGCCGTGATCGTTGGTCAGTAGTTCCAGAGTCGCGATCAGCCGCTTGCGAATCTCTTTGAGTCCACCGGCCCGCCAATGGAGAACGGGGAACGTTCCCAGTGCTCCGGGCATCGGCTTGGGGCCGCCGAGATGTTCGACAACCTCCGCCACCGGTCGCGAACAACGCAGGTTGTATTCGAGAGGCAGCACGACGTCCGCCTTCGGCTGGCGCCAGTCGCGGACGTAGATGTCCTGGGCCGGATCGGCAACCATCAGAAGTTTTCGCGCTCCGACTGGATCGAGCAGCATGTCGATGGAAGGCACCCAGTTGTGTCGGACGTCCTGGAATTCGTCGACGATGACCGTGTCGAACGGAGCGCCGACCAAATCGGCGAACTCGATGAGCTTCTGTGTCGGGACGACTCCCCAGAACTCCTCGCCTGCATTCGGTGGCACGTCGAGCTCGTGGAACGGCTCGAGCAAACGGCGCACGATGTCGTGATACGTACCTACGAATGCCGACGTGTCGCGAAGAAGACGACTCAGATGATCGGCGATCGGTTTGTTGAAGCAGATCACACAGACTCGCTCCCCGCGTTGCGCGGCGCGGAGAGCCCATTGCTCGATCAGCCACGTCTTGCCCGTGCCAGCCCCACCGGTCACGAGAACCCGTGAATTGGCGTCGAGATTGAGGAGAGACGTGATGTGAACCTTCGTCGCCTCGTTGATGCGTTGACGTGCCACGGGGGCGAGATTGGCGCCTCCGGTTCCGAGTGTGATGCGCGGGCTGAGGGCCTGGAGGAACTTGGTCAAAACCTGCGTCGACATCGGAGGGCGTTCGCGATGAGCGTCGTTTCGCGCTCGCGCGATGGCGCGCGTCGGATCAGCAAGATCGACCGATCCGAGGACCTTGTTT
>VERK01000052.1 GCA_018882725.1 Actinomycetota bacterium
GTGTCCAACACATCGATCCTGTTCAACGGTCTCTGCCCGCGGTGCGCCGCGGTCAGCGAGTAATACCCATCCAACCCCACCAACTGCACAAGGAGTCATGTCATGAGCCTCAAGGGCACCAAGACACATGAGAACCTGAAGCACGCGTTCGCCGGCGAGAGCCAGGCCAACCGTCGCTACCTCTGGTTCGCTCAGAAGGCTGACGTCGAGGGCTACCCCGACGCCGCTGCTCTGTTCCGTTCGGTCGCCGAAGGCGAGACCGGCCACGCGCACGGTCACCTCGAGTTCCTCTCCGAGGCCGGCGACCCCGCCACCGATCTTCCGATCGGCGAGACGTCCGACAACTTCAAGGCGTCGATCGCTGGCGAGACCTACGAGTACACCCAGATGTACCCCGGCTTCGCCAAGACCGCTCGTGACGAAGGCTTCGCCGAGATCGCCGATTGGTTCGAGACCTTGGCTCGCGCCGAGAAGAGCCACGCTGGCCGCTTCGAGCAGGGCCTCAACGCGCTCTGATCGATCCTGATCGCATCGGGCCCTTCGTCACTTGGTGGCGGAGGGCCCGAGGCAGGAGTATCTCACCATGACCATCACGTACGACCCGAACCATCCGAAGTACCTGGACGAAAAAGACGTCCGTGATGAACTGACGCGTGTCTACGACCTGTGCCACGGCTGTCGTCTGTGCTTCAAGTACTGCACCGCGTTCCCCACGCTGTTCGATTTCATCGATCGCCACGACGACCAGGACGCCGGCAAGATGACGCCGGCCCAACAGGACCAGGTCATCGACGAGTGTTTCCAGTGCAAGCTCTGCTACATCAACTGCCCGTACATCCCGGGTCAGAGTGAATGGGAGCTCGACTTCCCGCGCCTCATGTTGCGCGCCGATGCCATGCGGCATCAGACCAAACAGATCACGGCTCGTGATCGTCTGACCACCGACGTGATGGGTCGAACCGACCTCCTCGGCAAGGTCGCCACCGCCACCCCGGTCATGAACAAGTTGATGGGTGCCAAGAACGGCTCGCTCGTCCGCAAGGTGATCGAGAAGACCGCCGGAGTCTCCAGCCAGCGTCTCCTTCCTCCGTTCGCACGCCAGCGCTTCACCACATGGTTCAAGCGTCGTCCGAAGTTGCGATTGGGCAAGCGTCAGGGTCGTGTCGCCGTGTACCCCACGTGTCTCGTCGAATACCAGGCACCCGAAATTGGCCACGACCTCGTGAAGGTGTACGAGCGCAATGGCGTCGAGTGCACGTTGGCCGACACCACCAAGTGCTGCGGTGCACCGTTCCTGCACAGCGGTGACATCGATCAATTCAAGAAGGTCGCCGCCGAGAACGTGAAGGCTCTGGCCGAAAGCGTGCGCAAGGGCAACGACATCGTCGTCCCGCAGCCCACCTGCGGCTACGTCCTGAAGAAGGACTACGTCGATTACATCGGCGGACCCGACGCCAAGTTGGTCTCCGAGCACACGTTCGACGCGGCCGAGTATCTCGTGAATCTGCACAAGGGCGAGGGGACGTCGCTCGACACCGAGTTCAACGGTGACGTTCCCGAAACCATCACGTACCACACGCCGTGTCACCTGCGCGCCCAGAACATTGGCCTCAAGAGCCGAGACCTCATGAAGCTCACCGGCGCCAAGATCAAGTTGGTTCAGCAGTGCTCGGGTATCGACGGAATGTGGGGTCTGCGAGCCGAGAACGCCGAACTGTCCATCCCGATCGCCAAGAAGTTGGGCGACGAAATCATCAAGGCGGGTGGCGACGTCGTCACCGGTGACTGCCACCTCGCCAACACCGCCATCAACGAACAGACGGGCCGTGAACCACTGCACCCCTTGCAGGTGGTCGCGCGGGCCTACGGAATCCCCCAGGAGTGATCCATGAAACTCACCCTCGACGACATCCTCGACGTACGCGCGTACGAGCGCGAGCGTGACGCGTACCGCCGCCGCATCATCGACCTGAAGTCGCGCCGACGCTTGCCGCTCGGAACGTTCATCTCGCTCATCTTCGAGAACCGCGAGACCATTCGCTCGCAGATCCAGGAGATGGCGCGGGCCGAACAGCTCACGACCGACGAAGAGATCCAGATCGAACTCGACATCTACAACTCGTTGATCCCCGGCTCGGGCCGCCTGTGCGCCACCTTGTTCATCGAACTCACGAGCGACGATTCGATGCGCGAGTGGCTGCCGCGTCTAGTGGGCATCGAGCGTTCGTTGGTGCTTCGCCTCGCCGACGGCCGTGAGATCCGTTCGTACCCTGAGGCTCAGCACGAGTCGCAGCTCACCCGCACCGACATCACGTCGGCGGTCCATTACTTGCACTTCGACGTGACGCCCGAGGAAGCAGTCGAGCTCGAGGCGGGCGGGGCCACCCTGGTCTGCGATCATCCGGCCTACCGCGAGGAGATCGCGTTGAGCAGGGTGAACGTCACCGAATTGCTCTCCGATCTGCGGAACTGACCCTTTACAACGTCGCCGAGCCGGTCCTAGGGTTGCCCCGGGGGGCAAGTGATGGACGTCGTGTGGCGCGAATTGGGGGCATGTCGGGGTCTCGATCCCGAGGTGTTCTTTCCGGAGACCGAGGAAGACGCCGAGGTCGCCAAGGACATCTGCCTCACCTGTGACGTCCGTATCGCGTGCCTCGAACACGCGCTGAACAGCCGTGAGAAGGTCGGCGTGTGGGGCGGAACCACCGAGCGCGAGCGGCGACGGATCATTCGCCAGCGTCGACGCACGGCTTAGAGCTCCAGCACCGCCCGTAACCTGGCGGGGTGAATCCCGCGCTCGTCGACATCGGTGGCTGGCCGTCGATCATCACACGTCTGCTCGATCGCGAAGATCTGCCGGCCGCCCACGCGCGCGCGGCGATGGCCACCATCCTGGCCGGTGACGCGACGCCGGCGCAGTTGATCGGTTTCATCATCGCGTTGCGCGCCAAAGGTGAGACCCCCGAGGAGTTGTCCGGACTGCTGGATGCCGTTCTCGATGCCGCCGAGATCGTTCCGCTGTCCGACGAATTGCGCGATCGCGCGGTCGACATCGTGGGCACGGGCGGTGACCGGAGCCATTCCATCAACGTGAGCACCATGTCGGCACTCGTCGTGGCTGGTGCCGGTGTGCCGGTATGCAAGCACGGAGCCCGAGCATCGTCGTCGAAGTGCGGAACCGCCGACGTGCTCGAAGCGCTCGGCGTCGCTATCGAAGCAGATCCTGCTGTGGTGTTGAGGTGCGTCGAGGAAGCCGGGATGGGCTTCTGCCTCGCACCGCGTTACCACCCGGCCTTCCGGTTCGCCGCCGCGGCTCGTCGTGAAGTGGGTGTTCCCACGGTGTTCAATCTGCTCGGTCCCATGGCCAATCCGGGTCGTGTGCGCCGGCAGCTCATCGGTGTGGCCAATCCTCAGGTTGCCGAACGCATGCTCGCGTCACTGCGTCTGCACGGCTCGATCTCGTCGTGGGTCGTTCACGGTGGTGGACTCGACGAACTCACGACCACCGGAACCTCGACGGTGCTCTCGTTGCGCGACGGCCAGGTTCGGTCGTTCACGGTCGATCCGGTGGCACTCGGATTGGCTCCGGCCATTCCCGACGAACTCGAGGGTGGCACGCCGGACGTCAACGCCGAAGCGGTGCGCCGTGTTCTCGCGGGCGATCATGGCGCGCATCGCAACATCGTCGTGTTGAACGCCGCGGCTGGTCTGGTCGTCGCCGAACGGGCTTCCGATCTCGTCGAAGGAATCGAACTGGCCACCGAGTCCATCGACTCCGGTTCCGCCGCACAGGTGCTCGAGCGTCTCGTCGAGGTCTCGAACCGTTGAGAGTGTCGGTACCGGCGTCGTCGGCCAATCTCGGAGCCGGATTCGACGTCCTCGGGATGGCGCTCACCATTCCGGCCGAACTGGGCATCGTCGACGGTGACGTTCCGGACAAGGCGGAAATTGCCCGCGGCGCTCACCCGGCCGCGACCGCCTTCTCGTCGGCGGGCGGACGAGGGCAGGTGTGGGTGCGCACGAGCATTCCGTCCGGGCGCGGTCTCGGGTTCTCAGGTGCCGTGCGCGTGGGAGCCATCGCATTGGCGCTGCAGCAGTCGAGTTCGGACGACGTTCTGGTGACACGCCGTCACGAGATCTTCGAACGAGCCGCGGTTCTCGAAGGTCACGGCGACAACGTGGCGGCCAGCACGTACGGCGGAGTCGTGGTGGTCGCCGACGGTTCCGTGGGTCGTGTGCCGGTGGCCGTCGATCCGGCGATGGTGGTGTGGGTGCCCTCGTTCAAGACGAACACGTCCGAGAGCCGATCCACTCTGTCGTCGTCGGTTTCCCGAGTCGATGCGGTGTTCAACATCGGACGGTCCTCGTTGTTCGTGGCGGCTCTGGCGAGTGGCGACGTGGGATTGCTCCGTGAGGCCACGAGAGATCGACTGCACCAAGACGCCCGACTGGCTGCCGCTACTGCGAGCCGAGACGCGCTCGACGTTGCACTGAGTACACCCGCCTGGGCGGCGTGGTTGTCGGGTTCGGGTCCGACCGTGGCGGTGATGTGCGATCGAGCCGATGCCGAGCGCGTCAGCGCAGCATGGCCGAACGGTCGTTCCATGATCGTGAGTATCGACCAGGTCGGGGCGCACTGGCTGTGAGGTCGAGCCGACGCAATGTCGGCAAGCCACGCGCCGAGAGAGCCCATTCGCCCGAACACTCGTCGATCACCACGTCGTCGGCGGTCTCGAGATGACGGGCCACGCACATCACTTCATCGGCCACGTGACGAGGTAGCGGAACGTCGAGTTCGGTCGGTTCGGGCGGGGCCAGATGTTCGTCGAGTCCGAGCGGCGCATCGAACGAGGAGAACAGACGATCGTCGTGGCGTACGGCCGAGAGCACCCCGCCGTCGAACACGATCTGGGCGTCACCGAGTCGGACGGTGAGCACGTCGGCACGACGCAGCGCGTCGATCGATCGCTGCCGTTGGAGTGCGGTGAGGAGTGCCTGCGCCCGATCACGCATTTCGGCCGCCTCTTCGAAGCGCTGGTTGGCGGCCAGGTTCACGATGCGCTCGTGCAACATGTCGATGAGCGCATCGGGTGATTCGGTGAGTGCCGACACGATGAACTCGACGATCGTGCGATAAGCGTCGCGGTCGGCCTGGCCCGAACAGGGGCACTGGGCGACGCCGAGTTGAGCGGCCGAACACACCGGGGCATCGGGAGGGGCGACGTATTTACGCCCCATGCGTACGGTGCAACGACGCAACGGCACCACCGACTCGATCGCTTCGATCACGAGTCGGGCCGACGTCCGGGTGGTGAATGGCCCGAGGTGCAGGCCGCGCTTGGCCGGATTCTTGGACACCACCAGGCGAGGCCATTCTTCGTCGGTGGTGAGCCGCACGTAGCAATAACGATCGACGTTGGTGCCGGCCCGGTTGTAGTGCGGAAGCAGGCGTCCGATGAGCCGGAGTTCGAGCACGGCGGCCACGAGTGGATGCGGGGTCGGGATGCAGTGGATGGAATGGGTCTGGCGCAGCATCGACCCGATCTTGCGGCGCGACTCGGCGGTGCCGAAGTAACTGCGTACTCGCTGGCGAACGTTGGTGGCCTTGCCCACGTACAGCGGCTTGCCGGATGCGTCGGCGAATACGTACACGCCCGAGGATCGTGGCAGGTCTTCGGTGAGGCGAAGTTTCGCGGCCAATGGATGAGTCTCGAGGCGGGGCAGACCGATGAGATCGTCGAGACCCATGACTCCGAAGCCCGAGGCGCGCTCGATGAGGAAGTGCAGGAGGTCGGCTGTGGCCAACGCGTCGTCGAGCGCACGGTGGCAGGGCTGATGGGCGAGGCGAAGTCGTGACGCGAGGGTGCCGAGTTTGCAATCCGGTACTTCGTCGCGCACCAGACGACGGGCGAGTGGAACGGTGTCGATCACACGATTCGTGAGTGGTTCGCGGTCGGCGGTGATGAGTGCGGCGTTCAGGAAGCCGACATCGAAGCGTGCGTTGTGAGCCACGAGGACCGAGTCGCCGATGAAGTCGACGAGTGACGGCAACACGGCCTCGATGCGCGGAGCGGGCAGCACCATGGCCTCGCTGATGCCGGTGAGGATCGTGATGTACGGAGGAATCGCGACACCCGGATTGATGAGTGTCTGGAAGGTGCCGAGGCATTCGCCGCCCCGGTACTTCACGGCTCCGATCTCGGTGATGCGGTCGACGCCGGCCGACCCGCCGGTGGTCTCGAGATCGACGATGCAGAAGGTGACGTCGGACAGCGGTGTTCCGATCTCGTCGAACGACTTCTGTCGCTGCCCCGTGGTCATTCGCCGAGTGTCCCCGAACAGGTGTTCTGTGTCAAGCACCATTACGCTCGCCCACGTGACGGACTACGAGGTTGGCGTGCACGAGCTGGGCGATGGCTGCGTGGCCTACCTCCAGCCCGACGGCAGTTGGGGATGGAGCAACGCCGGCCTGGTGGTGGGTGACGGTGCGTCGTTGCTCGTCGACACCTTGTTCGATCTGCGACTCACTCGGCAGATGCTCGATTCACTGGCGCCATTCACCCGCACCTCGCCCATTCGGTCGTTGGTCAACACCCATGCCAACGGCGATCACTGCTACGGCAATCAACTCGTGGACGGAGCCGAGATCATCTCGTCGACGACGGCCGCCCACGAGATGACCGAAGTTCCACCGGCAATGCTCGCCGCGCTCAACGCGGCACCGGGCGAAGTGGGCGAACTGTTCCGGAGCTTCTTCGGAGCGTTCGAGTTCTCCGGTATCGAGATGCGTTTTCCCGACCGCACCTTCGACGGGCGTCTCGAGGTCGAAGTGGGTGGACGGATCGTCGAACTCATCGAGGTCGGTCCGGCGCACACGCGCGGTGACGTCATCGCGTACGTGCCCGACGCGCGCACCGTGTACACCGGCGACATCTTGTTCATCGGAGGAACGCCGATCGTCTGGGCCGGCCCGCTCTCGAATTGGGTCGCGGCGTGCGACCTCATGCTCGGGATGGACATCGACACCGTGGTGCCCGGACACGGTCCGCTCACCGACAAGGGCGGCATCGTCGAGGTGCGGGACTACCTGTCCTTCGTCGACCGCGAAGCCTCGGCGCGATGCTCAGCTGGTGTCGACGCCTTCGAAGCGGCCCGCGACATCGCCCGCGCGATGGACGTGCCGTATTCGTCGTGGGGTGAGTTCGGTCGTATCGCGGTGAACGTGGAGACCGTGTACCGATCGGTCGACCCGGCACATTCGACGCCCGACGTCGTCGAGCAGTTCAGGCGGATGTTTGCGATCGAGCGCGCGTCCTGATCGAACGTCGCACCGCGAGCACCCAACCCACCGCCACGCACACCGCGAAGATGATCCACTGGATCGCGTACGACAGATGAGAACCTTCGCTGAGTTCGGGGAGCGGGACCGACTGAAGCATCGGATCGTCGGCCGGAACGGAGGCCTGGGCGAGGAGTGCGACCGACAGGAGTTCGGGCTCCAGCTGGGTGGCCAGTCGATCGAGATCGAGCCGGAACATCTCGGTGAGTTCGCCGTCGGCTTCGCGGGCTTGGCCCGAACGGCGTTGCTCGCTACCGCGCAGAATTCCGCCCACGGTCACGGTTCCCGATGGCGGGGCCGGGGGAGTCTGGTCGAGGGCGACGAAGCCGCGGTTGATCGCGATGGCTCGACCATCGTCGAGAAGCAGTGGTGTGACCACGTTCAGTCCGGCACGGCCGCCCTGCGAGCGATTGAGGATCAGGATCTGTTCGTCGGCGAGGTACGTGCCGGTGGCCGTGGCCGCGCGCCAGGCCGATGACGAAGGATCCGAATCGTCGAGCGTTCGGACGTCGACGGGCTCGAGCGTCGATCGGCTGCGAACGTCGGCGTTGAAGTCCTGTCGATGATGGAGACGATCGAACTGCCAGGCCGACAAGAGGGCCATCCCGACGATTCCGGCCAAACAGAGCAGGTGGAAACCGATCCAACGGGGGCGTAGGAGGAACCGGTACACAGCGTGAACTGTACGGGGCGTGAACTGTCTGTGGCACTCTGAGGAAATGTCGCTTCCCGATTTCCACATACCGCACGCGGAAAAGATCGAGTGGATGATCGAGACGAATGGCTGGGCGCTCGAGCCGGTCGGAGCCGACGTTGAAGCGCATCCGCCTCGGCCGGGCTATTCGTACACCATCGGCTTTCCCGAAAAGTTCGGCTTTCCCGAAGTTGTGATCTTCGGTCTCACGCCCGTGGCGACCAAGGGCATTCTCGATCTGGTGGCTCAGCAGTTGTCGGGAGGGGTAGAGATTCCGCTCGACGCGCCGGTCGTCGGTCTGCTCGACAACGAGTTGCGGTGTGTCTTCGCGTCAGTCGACCTCGGCCAGTGGGGGTCGTACTTCTCGACGGGTATCGCCTGGCATCGAGGTGGCGACTTTCGCGTGGTGCAGTTGCTGTGGCCCGATCGACAGGGGTGGTTGCCGTACGAAGACGGTTTCGACCATCGCGTTCGTTCGGCTCAGCCGATGATCGGTCGCGAACCGCTGGCACACTGACGTCGTGGGACCTCTCCTCGTCTACGACGGCGACTGCGCGTTCTGCTCGAGTTCGGTTCGGTTCATCGAGCGACGAGTGAAGCGACACCCGCGTCTCGCACCATGGCAGCGACTCGACCTCGACGCGTTGGGACTCACGGCCGAACAGTGCGAGGCGGCAGTGCAGTGGGTGGGGGCCGATGGTCAGACGGCTTCGGGCCACGAGGCCGTCGGCCGTCTTCTGGTCCACGCCGGGGGAGCGTGGGGCCTGGTGGGAAGAACCATCCTCGCCCCCGGGGTTCGTTCGGTGGCCAAGGTGACGTATTCATGGGTGGCCCGCAACCGTCATCGTCTGCCCGGGGGGACGCCCGAGTGCGGTCTTCCGGCGGCCGACAGGCAGAATTAGCCCGTGACCGCATCCAGCCCGAATCCCCGCCTGGAATGGCAGAAGGCCTTCGAGGAGTCGCGTCTGCGCGACGTTCCGTTCCAGACAATGTCGGGCATTCCGCTCGAGCCGGTGTACGGCCCCGACGATGGTGAGTTCCCCGGCGCGTATCCGTACACACGCGGACCTTACGCATCGATGTATCGCTCGAAGTTGTGGACCATGCGTATGTTCGCCGGATTCGGAACGGCGATCGATACCAATTTGCGTTTCAAGGAAATCATCCGTGCGGGCGGTGACGGATTGTCGACGGCGTTCGACATGCCCACTCTTCTCGGACTCGACTCCGACGACCCGATGGCTCTGGGGGAAGTCGGACGCTGTGGCGTGGCCATCGACACGCTCGCCGACATGAGCGACTTGTTCTCGGGCATCGACCTCGGCAACATCACCACGTCGATGACCATCAATTCGCCGGCCGCTGTGTTGCTCGCGATGTTCGTGGCGCAGGCCGAGTCGGCGGGTGTTCCGCGCGCCAAGTTGGGCGGCACTCTCCAGAACGACATCTTGAAGGAGTACCAGGCGCAGAAGGAGTTCGTCTTCCCCCCACGCCAGTCGATGCGCCTCGTGCGCGACACGGTGGCCTTCACCGCGGCCGAGATGCCGCGCTGGCACTCGATCTCCATTTCTGGCTATCACATCCGTGAAGCCGGATCGACGGCCGCCGAAGAACTGGCGTTCACGCTCGGGAACGGATTCGCCTACGTCGAATTGGCGCGCCAGGCCGGGTTGCCGGTCGATGCGTTCGCGCCGCGACTGTCGTTCTTCTTCAACGCGCACATCGACTTCTTCGAAGAGATCGCAAAGTACCGCGCCGCGCGTCGGATCTGGGCCCGCTGGATGAAGGAGCGCTACGGCGCTACGAGCGAACGCTCGATGCAGTTGCGGTTCCACACGCAGACCGCCGGCGTGTCGCTCACTGCGCAACAGCCCGAAGTCAACCTCATCCGTACCGCGATCGAGGCCCTGGCCGGAGTTCTGGGCGGAACCCAGTCGCTGCACACCAACTCGATGGACGAGGCCTTGGCGCTGCCCACCGAGAAAGCCGCCCGCCTCGCCCTGCGCACGCAGCAGGTCATCGCGTACGAGACGAACGTGGCGCACGTTGCCGATCCACTCGGAGGTTCGCACTTCGTCGAAGCCCTCACCGACGAGATGGAGGCGCGGGCCGAGGAGATCTTCGCGCGCATCGACGAGATGGGTCGCGGTTCGATGCTCGAGGGTTGCATCACCGGTATCGAAGAGAACTGGTTCCAGGGACGTATCGCCGACTCGGCCTACGAACTCGAGCGTGCCTTCAACCGCGGCGAGCGCATCATCGTGGGCGTCAACCGTTTCCTCGAAGGCAACGAAGAGGACTCGCTCGACATCTTGAAGATCACCAACGAGGACGAGGCCAAGCAGCGTCAGCGCCTTGGTCAGGTGAAGCGCGAGCGCAACGAGTCCGCTGTTCTCGACGCTCTCGATCGGCTGGCCAAGGACGCGGTCGATCCAGAGGTGAACCTGATGCCGGCTCTCATCGACGCATCCAATGTGTTCGCGACCGTCGGCGAGATGATGACCACCATGGCCGGAGTCTTCGGTCGCCATGTCGAAGTCCCCACCATCTGATGGCTGCCATCCGCGTTCTCGTCGCCAAGGTCGGTCTCGACGGGCATGATCGTGGCGTGAAGGTGGTCGCCCGACTCCTGCGCGACGCCGGTCTCGAAGTGATCTACACGGGTTTGTTCCAGACGCCCGAGACCGTGGCGGCCGCCGCAGTCGACGAAGACGTCGACGTGATCGGTCTCTCGATGTTGTCGGGTGCTCACATGACTCTTGCGCCGCTGGTGGTGCAGGCAGTGCGCGCGCGCAACTCCGACATCCCGGTCGTGGTGGGCGGAATCATCCCCAATCAGGACGTGACCGAACTTCTCGAAGCGGGTGTCGCGGCCTGTCTCGGACCGGGTGCACCGGCCGAGGAAGTGGTTCAGACCGTGATCACTGCAGCCCGTGGAGAGCACCGCCGTCAAGCGGTATAGCCACGCCGGTCACGAACTTGGCGTGCTCCGAGCACACGAACGCGGCCACGTGGCCGAAGTCGTCGGGGTCGCCGAGCTTGCCCGCCGGCACCGTCTTGGCGATGGCATCGAGGTCACCGTAGA
>VERK01000273.1 GCA_018882725.1 Actinomycetota bacterium
GGTTCGGTCACCTCGGCGATGCGACCGTTGTCGATGGTGATGTCGGCCATGCGCGCGGGCGCGCCCGAGCCGTCGACGAGATGGGCATTCGTGATCGCGATCTCGGCCATGCGAGACCGGACCCTAACAGAGGCGTGCGATGACCTCGTCGTGCAGTCGACCGTTGGACGACACGGCTGAATCGCTCTCGAACGTGCGCACACCGGTGCGATCGGTGAGTCGTCCACCGGCCGCTTCGACCACCGCTTGTACCGCGGCGATGTCGTACGGAGCGAGGCCGATGGCGTCGATCGCGACGTCGATGGCTCCCTCGGCCACGAGCATGTGTTGCCAGAAGTCGCCGTATCCACGAGCACGGTACGACTGTTGCTGCAGTTCGACCAGACGCGACGTGAGTCCGAGGCGATCCCAGCCAGCGTTGAACGTGACGCTCACTTGCGCATCGGCGATACGTGACGTGTCGGCCACGCGAATGGGGTGTCCGTTGGCGAAGGCGCCGACGTCGGCGCTCGACCACCACCGGCGTCCGAGAGCCGGCGCCGACACCACCCCCACCACCGGTCCGCGTTCGACATGAGTGAGCGCGATGAGGGTGGCCCATACCGGCACGCCGCGCACGAAGTTCGATGTGCCGTCGATCGGATCGATGACCCAGCGCCAGGGCGAAGTCGACGAACCGCGCGTGCCGTGTTCTTCGCCGAACACGGAGTGATCGGGACGGTCGGTCAGGAGACGGTCGACGATGGCGGCCTCGGCGCCGCGATCGATCTCGGTCACTTCCGACTTGTCGGCCTTGCGCGACACCGAGAACGCGCGGGCTTCGAAGGCCGGGAGGGTGATCGCGTCGGCGAGATCGGCCAGAGCGAGCCCCAGGCTCAACTCGCGCGCGAGATCGCTCATGAACGCGCGGCGTCGACGGCCGCGAGGATTCCGTCGGCGTCGAGTCCGAGTTGGCTCAACAGGCGATCGGGCTTGGCGTGGGGGAGGAACTTGGTGGGAACACCGAGGACCGTCACGCGGGTGTCGGTGCGCCGTTCGGCGATCTGGGTGGCGATGGACGTGCCGATGCCACCTTCGCGAATGCCGTCTTCCACTGTGATCACGAAGCGGTGTGTGGCCGCATCGTCGATCATGGCCGGGTCGAGCGGTGCGCACGAGCGAACGTCCCACACCGTGACCGGGGTTCCGTCGGCGCCGAGTTGCTCGGCGGCCTTCAACGCGGCCGCCACCATCTTGCCCACCGCGAGAATGGCCACGCCACCGTCACCTTGTTGAAGTTTGCGCGCTTCGAGGCCGGCCCCCACGTCATCGGCTGCGACCTGTCGGGCCGCACCCTTCGGATAACGAATGACGACCGGGCCGGCGTCGGCCAGTTTCAGCGCGTCGTGCAACATCTGCTGCAGTTCTTGCGCACTGGACGGAGCGAGCACTCGCATGCCCGGAACCTTGGCGAGCAGCGCCATGTCGTACACGCCGTGGTGGCTCGGGCCATCGTCACCGGTGATGCCGGCGCGATCGAGGCAGAACACGACCGGCAGACGATGCAACGCGACGTCGTACACGACTTGGTCCCAGCCGCGCGACAAGAACGTCGAATAGATGGCGACCACCGGGCGGAGTCCACCCATGGCCATACCGGCCGCACCGGTGACCGCGTGCTGCTCGGCGATACCCACGTCGAAGAAGCGCTCGGGGAAACGTGATTGGAAGGGAAGCAGTCCGGTGGGACCGGGCATGGCCGCGGTGACGGCGACGATGCGCGGGTCGGCCTCGGCTTCCTTGATGATCGAGTCGGCGAAAGCCTGCGTGTATCCGGTGGGTACGGCCTTGGGCGGACCAACGGCCGGATCGAACACCGGGGCATCGTGCAAGTGCTTCTCGTCGTCATCTTCGGCCGGCGAGTAACCCTTGCCCTTCTGCGTGAGGACGTGCACCACGATGGGGCCCTCGCCCGAGAGGTCTTCAGCGTTGCGCAGAGCGCCTTCGAGTTCGCGAACGTTGTGGCCATCGATCGGACCGATGTAGCGAACGCCGAGTGCTTCGAAGAACGACGGCGGCTGCAAGAACTCGCGCACCGCGGCTTTGACGGCTTCGACACCCTTCTCGGCTTGCTGACCCACCACGGGCAAGTTCTGCAACCACGCTTCGATGCGGCGCTGACGCTGCACGTACACCGGGTTCATTCGGATACGGGTGAGGCCAGCCGACAACTTCTCGGTGATGCGGTCGGGGAGGGCGGCGCGCTCGATGGCAGCGGTGTCGCTCTCATCGGTGGTCAACTGCTGCGTGAGGTTGGAGATGGTGGGCGCGTAACTACGGCCGTTGTCGTTGAGAACGACGATGACGCGACGCTTGCTGTGGCCCAGATTGTTGAGGGCCTCGTACGCCATGCCGCCGGTCATGGATCCGTCACCGATCACGGCCACGATGTGGCGGTGCTGGTCGACTCCGGCGTCGCGGGCGACGGCTAGGCCGTATGCGTACGACAGAACGGTGGAGGCGTGGCTGTTCTCGATGTAGTCG
>VERK01000002.1 GCA_018882725.1 Actinomycetota bacterium
ACCCTGGGCCGAGAGCATCAACAAGTGCTTCTTGGCCGAACGGTCGAGCGTGTACGACGCGTAGTACTCCTCGGCGATGTCGCTCGCGTGTTCGACCCACAGCCGCTTCACCACGTGGCCCTTGATGTCCATGCCGAGAATGTTTCCGGCGTGGAGGCGAACCTCGTCGGTGTTGTTGGCCAACTTGATGCCGCCGGCCTTGCCGCGGCCACCCACTTGCACCTGCGCCTTGACGACGACCGGGAAGCCGGATGCACTGGCAACCTTCACGGCTTCGTCGACCGTGTCGGCGACGCCTCCGGGGCTGACGGGGATGTCGAAGCGGGCGAAGTACTGCTTGCCCTGGTATTCGAACAGGTCCATGTCGGGGGATCCTCTTTCTGTTCGCGATCGGTTACGGACGAAGTTGTTGAGTGGCGCGGCGCGGTTACACCGTGACGGCGTCTTCACGCGCGTCGAGTTCGATTTCGAGCCACTGTGCGATGGCCTTGAGCGACGAACCAGGGCCGAAGATCTCCGCCACTCCCTGCTCGCGCAGTGTGCGGGCATCGGCATCGGGAATCACGCCGCCGCCGAACACGAGCATGTCGGCGAGATCACGTGAGCGCAGTTCTTCCATCACGCGAGGGAAGAGTGTGAGGTGGGCACCGGAGAGAAGTGACAGGCCGACCGCGTCGACGTCTTCTTGAAGTGCGGTCTCGGCGATCTGCTCGGGGGTCTGGTGCAGACCGGTGTAGATGACCTCGAACCCGTGGTCTCGCAGAGCACGGGTGATGGTCTTGGCCCCGCGATCGTGGCCGTCGAGGCCAGGCTTGGCGACGACGATTCGATACGGCCGCTTCACGGCGGTAGACCCTAGGTCCTGCCCGCCCGGGGCGCACATTTCGCCCCGAGCAGGCCATCAGCCGGCGTCCCACCGCGAACGCCGCCTGACGAGATCAGTGGGCGCGCAGGATCGCCCCGCCGAACGAGCCGGTGGCCACCAGGCGGACGACCTGGCCTCCCTCGACGACCGAGACGACCGCGACGAGGCCATCGGGGTCGGCCGCGGTGATCTGGTCGAGGACGGCATCGGTCAGGTTGGCGTCCAGAACGGCCACCTGTGACTGCGTCGTACTACCCGCATCTTGAACACCGCGGGGGGTCGGCGTCTGACCCACCGGGTCGAGGTCGACCGAGTCGTTCATCGCTGGCTGGTCGCTGCCGACCGAGCCGGTGCTCGGCGAATCGTCCGAGATAGCGCCAGCATCGTCACCGGCATCGTCGCCCGAGTCGTCACCAGCATCGTCACCCGGATTCGGGTTCGAACCACTGGGCTCGCTCTGGTGGGTGTGATCGTCATGTCCGTAGCCGTGGCCGTTGCCATGGTCTTCGTGCCCGCGGCCGCGACCGGGGTTGTCGTCTTCGTCATGGCCGCGAACCGCGTCGGGGTTCGGATGGCCGTTCTCCTCGTGAGCCTCCTGGCTACGACTCGATGACCTCTCGGCTCCATTGCTGGCAGCGGCACCCGAGACACCAGCGCCCAGAACCACCGCGGTCGCGGCGGTGAGGGCGAGGGCCAGGCGGAGGGGGCGGCGGTTGATCTTCACGGTGGTTCCTTTCGTCGTGAGCGCCCATTGCGCTCTCACCGGACAAGAGGCCCCTGGCACACGGTCCTCGCAAAAACTTCGGAAATTTCTTGGGCAGACTTGGGCCGTGCGTCGTCCCGAGCTCCGCTCCCCCTTGGCCCGGGCCGTGGCCCCGGTGGCGGCCGGACTCGGCTTCTTCACGGTCCTCGGTCTCCTGATGTGGGGAATCGCGTCGCTGATGGCCGGTGAACAGGCCCAGACCACCACCTTCACGCCCGATCGTCTGCAGGTGGGCTCGATCACGCGGTGGGCCGATTCGATCGACGCCGATGGACCCGTGTTGTTCCCTGGTCTCGGCACCACATCGGGTGAACGCACGCTCGTACTCGACCACAACGGCACCAACGTCGAGAAGGGTTGGGTCGTCTACTACGCGTACCCCGCCGATCGCGGCCCCGAGTGCGCGGTCGAACAAGTGGAGGGCACCGACGACTTCGTCGACTGCGAGGGTCGAACACTCGACGTGACCGAATTGTCGCCGCCCACCAACGGCGAATACCCGATCGTCGAAGACCGCAAGACGATCTTCATCGATCTGGGTGAACGTCCCGCCGACACCACGCCGTAGTTCAGCGGACGCGTCAGCGCGGGAACAACTGCGGAAACCACTGACCCGACAATGGCTCACCGGGTGTGCGCGGATCGCGATCACCGAACAACTGTGTGAAGTCGGGTGAGCACGTCCACTCGCGCGGTGCGAACACCATGTCGTCTCCGAGCACACGCAGACTGAACACTCGCCGTCGTCCATTGCCCGACACCCCCGGCGCGCCGTGAACAGTGAGCATGTGGAACGCGATCGCGTCGCCCGGCTCGAGCGACCATGACTTGATGTCGAAGTCGTCTCGATGCGCGTCGAAGTCGGGGAGTTCGGTGAGTGAACCCTCGGGGAACCACTTGGCTTCCTTGGTGAGGAACGATCGCGGCATGAGCCATGGTCCGAGGTGAGTACCCGCCACCAATTCGAGGCACGACGACACGTCCACCGGATCGACCGGAATCCAGAAACTCACGTTCTGACGACCTTCGACGTCGTAGTACGGCTGATCCTGATGCCACGGTGTGCGTTGTCGGGTGCGCGCCTCCTTCACCAGTACATGGTCGTGATACAGCCGGATCGCGCGGCTGTCGGTCAACTGCGCGGCCACGTCTCCGAGCGTCGTGATTCGCATGAACTCCCCGAACGACTCGTGGTCGCGCCAGGTGCAGAAGTCTTCGATGAAGAACCCCGGATCGTCCGGTGAGCTCGCCACCTTGGCCCGTGGACTCGGTGTCGCAAGAACGTCGTCGATTCCGGCCGTGAGCAATTCGATCTCGCGGGGCGAGACGACACCGCGCAGAACAACCGCACCATCACGTCGATACGTCTCGACGTCGGAACGACTCACGGTGACTCGCGATACCACCTGTTCATTCTGATACACGCCGTCTGATACAAGAGAACGCGTGCCCTACACGCCGATCATCGGAACTCTCGGCTACATGATCGACCGAGCCAACGACACGGTGTTGCTGGTCCATCGCAACAAACGCGCCGGTGACGAGCACCTCGGCAAGTGGAACGGTTTGGGGGGAAAACTCGAACCAGGTGAAGATCTCGCGGCTGGTATGCGACGGGAGTTGCTCGAGGAAGCGCACATTCACGTTCGTGCCATGACTCTTCGCGGAACGATCTCGTGGCCCGGATTCGGAGCCAACGGCGAGGACTGGTTGGGCCCGATCTTCCTCATCGATCGCTGGGACGGAACACCACCGGCGTCGAATGCCGAGGGTGACCTGGCCTGGATCGCCACCGAACGCATCCGACGGGCCTGCAGTGACGACGCGGCCGTGCGCGAGTCGGCTGACTTGCCGATGTGGGAAGGCGACCGCTTCTTCTTGCCGTTGGTGTTCGACGACGACCCGCGGCCCTTCCATGGTGTGATGCCCTACGCCAACGGTCGGCCGGTCTCGTGGACCTTCGAGCGCTGGTGAACACCGACGCTCACACTGATAACGCGTCCGGCGCACACTGAATCACGCTGTCTTCGTTCCCTCTCCATGCCCGAGAGGAATTCGTTCTGGCGTCGCACCTTCGACGCCGCCCGATCGCACGGCGATTGGCATCGTGTCGACAAGCTCTACACACGCAACACCGCCGCTCAGATCGCGAGCGACATCCGACGTGCGCATCTCGACGGACGTCAGTCGATCCGGACACAAGGAATTCGTCGGGGTGAACAATGGGAGGCCCGCTGGTCCGACATCAAGACCGGCGCACCGGGCGATTGCGAAGTGTGGATCAGACTCGTGCGCTGATCACGCGCATCACTTCTGGTAGCCGACGAACTTGATCCAGATCGAGAAGCTGCCGGGCGGGCACTTCTCGTCGGCACCCCATCGTGCGGTCCACAACTCGCCGGGGAGAATGCCGCGCACACGCAACGTGTCGAGCGGACGACGATGCGACGAACGGATGTCGCTCGCGATCTGAGCCGCAGTCGACGCGGTGTAAAAGCGCTGCACGCGAACCCAGCGACTCTGTTGGCGCGCCTCGTCGAGTGCGAGCACCCAGAACGACTGACGTTGCCAGTGCCCACCGTTCGGTGGCTCTTCAGCCACGACACGCCGCGACGCTCTCGAGTGGCCCCGCTCCGCCATGCCCTCAGTGTCGTCAATAGAAGTAGATCTGTCATCACAATCGGTGAGAACCGTCTACACCATTTTCTTAGACGATTAAGGAAATAGCTCCAGGTGACGACGAGTTCACGCCGCTGACGTGCTCACACCATTAGTTGCTAGGCCATCCACGACTAACCGGGCCTTCTCTTGTGCTCGATGAACTCGACGCAACACGGTGGTGTGCGATTCAGCGTTGATGCCGGCCACCTCCGAGAAGTTGAGACCCACCAGACGAGTTCGACAGAAATCGCGCTGCTCGTCGGAGGTCATGGTGGACAGCACGGCGCCGAGGAGTTCGCGGCCCTCGATCTCGGTCGTGGCGTCGACATCGGATGCGTGCGACTCGATCGTGTGATCGAGGGACGACACGTCGCGACCGCGACGGGCTCCGGCACCACGTTGGGCGTCGTTGCTACGAATGGCATCGACCAACAACGACTTGCGAATCGCCCGCACGTAGGCCGCGCCGCTCGGATACTGGTCGACTTCCCGACGAACCGTCTTCACCAAACGCAACGACAAGCGCGACACCGCTTCGTCGGCCAAGCCATACGGCAATTGGCGCGATTCGAAGATTCGGCGCGCGGTGGCGAGAGCCTCGCTCACGAATGCTTCTTCGCGGGCCGTGAATGCGATCCGCTGAGACGGATGGACTCGACGCTTCGACATGCTCACTCCTTCGCCGCCCCGGTTGGTTCGGCGAGACCAGAGTGACCAGGGGGTGTGTCAGAGAACAGGTGTTCGATGCACGAACATCACGACGAGCTCTTGTCACGCAAATGCCGGCCGATGTAGGCGACCACCACCTGCTGCGTCTCGTTGTCGAAGAACACGTGCACTCGGTACAGGCTGGCACCCTTGCCGTTGCGGATGTGGGCCACCGCGTACTCCGTTCGACCACGCCACGTGAACGCGTAGTCCTCGGAGAACTTGCGCTCGGCGGTGTCGGAAATTCCACCGGCGTAATTCAGCCCGAGGCTGCGGCACGAGATGGTGAGTGATGCGTTGTTGATGCGACCGCTCTTCCAGTCACCGGCCACTACGTCGAGGCGGACCAGATCTTCGAGAAGTCGATCGGCGTTGACACCGTCGAGGTGCGCGGCGGTTTCGATCGCACGTTGATGGAACGTGAGGTGTGTGCAGAGATCGCGCGCCTTGGCCACCGCGTCGGAAGCCGACGATGCTCGTAACTCGGTTCCCCGCTTGCCCAGTCGAATTTCGAGGGCCACGTTGCGCTGCACCAATTGATCGACGAGACCTTCACGATTCTCGAGAAGTTGGTTGCGCTCGTCGATGGTGCGATCGGCCTCGGCCAGCGCCTGCTCGAGTTCGTCGATGCGGTTGTACGCCTCCTGCCAACCTTCGAGGGCCGCGCTGTACTCGTCCCAAGCCACCGACTGATCCGACGAGTCGGTGGTGGCGACCGTCGGCGTGGTGGGAACCACGATCGCCGCCGCCGTGGCGATCGTTTCGGCCGCCTTGGGCTCGCGTGGACGCCGGGTGAACGCCGGCGAACGCAACGGAGCGAGCGAATTGAATGCGGCCTCGTTCACCAATGCGAGACAGTCACGTAGTTCGTGCTCGGCTTCGACCGCGGTGACCTTCGACCCACCCCACTGGCGCACGTCGCGACCCGGCCAGAACAGAGTCAGCCCGCGCGCGTTGAGAACCTCGAGGCCGTACAGAGCGTGGAAAGCAGTACGAGCCGCGTCACCTTCGAGTCGGTAGAGATGAGCCTGACCGGCGACACGGAGTCCGATCGACTCGACCTTGTACAGCGGTGTGCTCCTGGACGGCACGGTCTCGACCAACACCGGCAACAGGCGACCCTTGGCGTCGCAGAAGGCCGCGACTTCTTGGGCCGCCATCGACTCGGACACCAATCGGACGCCCGCGAGTACGCGCTGGTTGGCGTCGTACAGGCGAGCGATCTCGAGAACGCGTGACACCAACTTCTGTACTGAAGCCACCGGGACATCGTTGGACGTCGGTGCGATGCGGCGTCCACCCGGGACGAGAACCACCCGCGCTTCGAAGGTGGTGGTCGTGTCGTCACTCGCAATCGTGATCGTGGTGGTGGCCACTGAGTTGCCGACGAGACCACGATCGACCGACAAACGCCACCACCGTTCGGGTTGATCGTTGTCGACACGTACGGAGACACCGGCCTCACGTTCTTCGAACGGATGCTCGACCTCCACCCAATCGGTGACCACGCGGCGGACCGAGTCGGTCTGCGCCGGAGTCCAGGCCGGTCCATCGAGGCGCATGGCGTAGACCGGTCGCATCCCTCCAGTCTCGCCCCTGGCCCCGGCACCTCCTACCCTCGGAACATGTTCGATGCCTGGTCAGATGCAACGGCCGAGGCTCTGGTGGTGGCCAATGCGGCGGCCGCTCTCGTGATGACTGGCCTCATCTGGTTCGTTCAGATCGTCCACTACCCCTTGTTGGCCAACGTCCCGGCCGACCAGAGCACACGGGTGGCCGAAGAGCACCAGCGACGGACTTCTTATGTCGTCGCTCTCCCGATGGCCGTGGAGGGTCTCACGACTCTCGCACTCCTCGTCGACCGTCCGAGCGACATCGCGGTGATCTGGCCCTGGTTCGGAGCAGTGCTCGTTGCAATCGCGCTCGCCTCCACCGTGTTGTTGTCGGTTCCTCTGCATGCACGCATGGCGCGAGCGTTCGATGCGACCACTGGTCCGAGGCTGGTTCTCACCAATTGGCCGCGAACGATCGCGTGGACACTTCATGGTGTCGTCGGTGTGGTGATGCTCGCGCCGTAGGCTGATGTTCGATCGGGCAGGAGAACGCTCATGGACAATCAGACCGGCGTCGACAGCTCGGGATTCGAAGAACTCGGCCTACGGCCGCAATTGCTCGCGTCGTTGTCGACGCTCGGCTACGAAGAACCCACCCCCATCCAGCGTGAAGCGATCCCTCTGCTCCTGCGCGGACACGATCTACTCGGCCAAGCAGCCACCGGAACCGGCAAAACCGCCGCGTTCGCGTTGCCGATCCTCGAGAAGATCGACCCCTCGCGTTCCAAGCCGGCACCGTCAGCCCTCGTGCTCGTCCCCACTCGCGAACTCGCGATGCAGGTGAGCGAGGCCATCTACAAGTACGGCAACCAACTCGGCGCCAAATGCGTTCCGATCTACGGTGGCCAACCCATCGGCCGCCAGATCGACGCCTTGCGTCGCGGAACCCACGTCGTCGTGGCGACCCCGGGCCGTGCGCTCGACCACATCCGCAAGGAAACTCTCGAATTGGGCGATGTCGAGATGGTGGTTCTCGACGAAGCCGACGAAATGCTCGACATGGGATTCGCTGAAGATCTCGAAGCCATTCTCGAGTCCTTGCCGCCGGCCCGACAAACAGTTCTCTTCTCGGCGACCATGCCGCCGCGTATCGAGAAGATCGCACGCGAGTATCTCAGCGAACCAGTGCGTGTCACCATCGAGCGCAAAGCCAGCCAGCCAGGTTCGATTCCCCTCGTTCGCCAATCCGCGTACATGGTCCCGCGTTTCCACAAAGCGGCCGCACTCGGTCGCATTCTCGACATCGAAGCACCCGAGGCCGCGATCGTCTTCTGCCGCACCCGCGGCGAAGTCGATCAACTCACCGAAACACTCAACGGACGCGGGTACCGCGCCGAAGCGCTGCACGGCGGCATGGATCAAGAGCAGCGCGACCGAGTGATGGGGCGCGTGCGCGCGGGTACCGCCGATCTACTCATCGCCACCGACGTGGCCGCCCGCGGACTCGACATCGAACACCTCACACACGTGGTCAACTTCGACGTTCCGTCGGCACCCGAGTCGTACGTTCACCGCATCGGCCGGGTGGGGCGAGCGGGCCGTGAAGGTGTGGCCATCACCATCGCCGAACCACGTGAGCAGCGCATGCTCCACAACATCGAGCGGCTCACCAAGCAGAAGATCTCGTTCGAGAAGGTCCCGTCGGTCGAGGCACTCCGCGCCAAGCAGATGGAACTCACGACCGAGAACGTTCGTGAAGCACTCAGCCTTCCCGACTTGAGCACGTTCGACGAAGTGATCGACGAACTCTCCAAGGAATTCTCCATCGCCGACATCGCCCGCGCGGCCATCAAGTTGGCGCACGACGCCGAGCAATCGACTCTCGACGAAGTCGAGATCCCCGATCTCTCGATCGACCGCCCCGAACGTGGTGCACGTCGTGAGCGCGACTCGTTCCGCGATCGCGAGCACGGTGGAAAGCGCGAACGTGGCGAACGGTTCAGCGGCAAGACGTCGCGGCTCTGGGTGTCGGTGGGTCGCAAGTCGGGCGTCCGCCCGGCCGATCTGGTGGGTGCCATCGCCAACGAGAGCGGAGTTCCCGGACGCGACATCGGTGTCCGCATCTTCGATTCGCACTCGATCGTCGAAGTCCCGGCTTCGCGGGCCGCTCACGTGATCGACTCGATGCGCAACACCGTCATCCGTGGCAAGCGTGCGAGTGTGCGTCACTTCAAGGAGGACAGATGAGTATCGCCGATGAGCGCTACGTGCTGCTCACCACGTTCCGCAAGGATGGTTCTCCGGTGAGCACTCCGGTCTGGATCGCGCCCTTGTCGGGTCGCGACGTGTGTTTCACCACCAGCGGAGACGCCGGCAAGGTCAAGCGCATCAACCGCACACCCCGCGTCACGCTCCAACCCTGCGACATGCGGGGGCGGCTCAAGGCCGACTCCACCTCCGTGGGCGGTTCGGCCCGGGTCGTCACCGGCGCCGACTTCGCCCCCGTGGAGAAGGCGGTGGCCAAGAAATACGGCATCCAGTACCGGCTGGTGGTGTGGTCGGGGGCCCTGACCTCGGTGTTCAAGCGCACCAAGACCGCCGACGCCGGAATCGTCATCACCCTCGACTGACCAGAACTAAGGTCAGTTCGACGGCCGACCCCACGGCCGCATTGAGGGAGGAAATCCATGCTCAGCAAGACCCGCGGGTCGCTCGGGCTCGCTCTCGTCGCAGCGCTTGGCATCGGCCTCGTTGCCTGCGGCGGCGACGACGAGTCGAGTGAACCGGCAGCAACAGAAGCCCCCGCCGCATCCGAGGCACCGGCTGGTAGCGATGCTCCGGCTGGCACCGACGCTCCGGCGGAAGGCGCATCACTCGCCAACTTCACACCGTGGAGCGCCGACGCGCCCGTCGTCGACTGTGCTCCCGACGAAGGACCGCTGAAGGCGGCCTGGATCTACGTCGGCCCCACCAATGACGGTGGCTGGACTCAGCAGCACGACGCTGGTCGACAGGCCGTGCAGGATCACTTCGGTGACGCTGTCGAAACCACGTACAAAGAGAACGTGCCCGAAGGGCCGCAGGTTCTCCAGACCATCGAAGACCTGATCGCTGACGGCAACACCGTCATCTTCGGTACGTCGTTCGGATTCCAGGACGCTTTCGTCGAAGCAGCAGCGGCTCACCCCGACGTGTGCTTCGAGTTCGCCACTGGTTACAAGGGTGCCGACAACCTGTCGCAGTTCTACGGCGCCGCCGAAGACACCGACTTCCTCGCTGGTATGGCGGCCGGTGCGGCATCGAAGAGCGGCAAGCTCGGTTACCTCGCTTCGTTCCCGATCGCCGAAGTCCTCCGCGGTGTCAACGCGTGGACCATGGGTGCTCGCATGATGAACCCCGACGCCACCGTGAACGTGGTGTGGGTCAACAGCTGGTTCGATCCGCCGAACGAGCGCAAGGCTGCTGAGGCGCTCATCGCCGAAGGCGCCGACGTGCTCGGTCAGAAGGGCATCGACTCGCCGGCCACCGGTGACGCCGCCAAGGCTGCCGGAGTGCCGTGGGCCGGTTACAACACCGACCAGAGCGCCAACTACGGCGATGTCTGGTTGACCGCCACCGAGTACGACTGGTCGGTATACGAGATCGCTCGTATTCAGGCCGTCCTCGACGGTGCGTGGGTCGCCGGCAACTACTACGGAAACTTGTCGGATGGCTTCGTCACCTTGGCTCCGTTCGGTGATCTGGTTTCGGAAGAGACCCGTGCCGCGATCCAGGCCGAACTCGAGAAGCTGACGGCAACGCCGGGCTCGCAGTTCACCGGTCCGATCAACGACAACAAGGGCAATGAAGTCCTCGCCGCTGGCGTGAGCCACACGTTCGAGGAACTCATGAGCATGGCGTACTTGATCGAAGGCGTGGTCGGAGACATCCCGGCCAGCTGACGTTCGACGTCAACGATGTGCGTTGGGCGGGCCCGCGAGGGCCCGCCCTTCGTTTTGTCCCGCGAGGGCCCGCCCTTCGTTTTCACCCCAAGGTTTTTCGAGGGGTGCCACTCGGCCATCTAGGGTTGGGGCGGAAGGGGGCACCGCAATGACTTCTGCTGTGCGCATGACGGGAATCGTGAAGCGCTTCCCTGGGGTCGTGGCCAACGACGGGGTCGACGTCGACATCCGCGCTGGCGAAGTGCACGCCCTTCTCGGTGAGAACGGTGCGGGCAAGTCCACTCTCTCCAACATCTTGACCGGCCTGTACCGGCCCGACGAGGGAACCGTCGAGATCAACGGTCAGGCGATGCAGTTCTCGTCACCTCGTGACGCGCTGGACGCTGGAATCGGCATGGTGCACCAGCATTTCCGTCTCGTGTCCACGTTCACCGTCGCCGAGAACGTGGTGCTGGGCGAACCCGACTCTCCGTTCATGATGGATCAGAGTCGAGTCGCCCAACAGGTCGAAGAACTGAGCAATCGCTACGGCCTCGCGGTCGACCCCTCGGCTCGCATCTGGCAGTTGAGCGTCGGCGAGCAGCAGCGAGTCGAGATCATCAAGGTTCTCTATCGCGGCGCGAAGGTCCTCATCCTCGACGAGCCAACCGCAGTTCTCACACCCATCGAAGCCGATGCGCTCTTCAAGACTTTGCGCGCCATGGTGGCCGAGGGGCGCACCGTGATCTTCATCTCACACAAACTCGACGAAGTCATGAAGGTGAGCGACCGCGTCACGGTGCTGCGCGGTGGCAAGACGGTCGGCACCGTCGAGACCGCCAACACCAATACTCGCGAGTTGGCCAGCCTCATGGTGGGCCGATCGGTCGAGTTCAATCGAGTCACTCGCAGCAACCCGGCCGATGTGTCGCACACCGTCCTCACGCTCAGCGGCGTGTCGGCCCGCGACGACCGCGGTCGCGACGCTCTCCACGGTGTCTCGCTGACTGTCGGACGTGGGGAGATCGTGGGCGTGGCCGGAGTGGCCGGCAACGGTCAACGCGAACTGGCCGAGGCGATTTCCGGGATGCGTGCGCTGTCGAGTGGCCACATCGACGTTTCCGGTGAGCGTGTGCAGTCCGGTCGCGCTCGATCAGCCATCGCCAAAGGTGTCGCCCACATCCCCGAAGATCGCCTCCACACCGGTCTCGCCTCGTCCCATTCGGTCGAAGACAACTTGGCGCTCAAGAACTACCGCTCGAGCAGTCTGTCGAAGTTCCGAGTTCTGCGACGCAAGGCCATTCGTGCTCAGGCCACCGATCTCGTTCAGAACTACGACGTGAAGACCCCCGACACCGTGACTCCCGTGCGCTTGTTGTCGGGTGGAAACGTGCAGAAGGTTCTGCTCGCGCGCGAGTTCTCATCGCTGCCCAAAGTTCTCATCGCGGCCTCCCCTACTCGCGGTCTCGACGTCGGCGCCATCGAAACCGTGCGAGCACGACTCGTGGAAGCGGCCGAACGAGGTGTCGGCATTCTTCTCATCAGCGAAGATCTCGACGAGATCATGTCGTTGGCCGATCGCATCGTCGTCATGTACGAGGGCCGTCTCGTCGACGAGGTTGCCGCCGAGGCGGCCGATCGCGAGCGTTTGGGCCTCACGATGGGCGGAAGCACCGTGAGCGGAGGTGCCCGATGAGATCACCGGTTCGTTTCGAACGACGACTCGAGCAACCGAAGTGGCTCAACTGGGCCATCCCGGTGGTGTCGCTGATCGCGGCCCTCGTCCTCGGTGCCATCGTGTTGTTGGCCACCGGCAAGAACCCCCTCGACGTGTACAGCCGCATCTTCGAACGCGGTTTCGCCGGCACTCGCGCCCTGTCCGGATCCATCAAGACGGCGACACCGCTCGCGTTCACCGGGTTGTGCGCAGCCATCGCCTTCCGCATGGGCCTCATCAACATCGGCGGCGAAGGTCAGTTCTACATGGGCGCGGTGGGCGCCACCTGGGCCGGTCTCGTGTTCGGCGGCGATCTCCCCACCGGTGCCGTGGTGATCGTCATGGCACTGAGCGGCATGGTGTGCGGTGGCCTCTATGCCGCGATCGTCGGCGTGTTGCGCGCCAAGTTCAACACCAACGAAATCATCACGTCGTTGATGATGAACTACCTCGCGGCGATCTTCCTCAACTACCTGATCTACAACTCCACGTCGTACTGGCGTGATCCCGAATCGCGCAACTTCCCGGCCGGTAAGCCGATTCCCGATCGTGCCGACTGGAACTTTTACGAAGTAGGCGGCATCAAGATTCCGCTCGCCTTCCTCATCGCGATCATCGCCGGTGCGGCGATCTGGGTTCTGTACAAACGCACACGATTCGGCTTCGAAGTGGGCGTGATCGCCGATTCACCCAAGGCCGCGCGATACGCCGGTATTCGCACCACGTCCACCATCGTGATCGTTCTGGCTCTCTCCGGCGCCTTGGCTGGTTTGGGTGGCGCCGCCGATGTGGGCAACTTCCGTGGCCTGCTCGACTCGAAGGGATTGCAGATGTCGGGCTACGGATACACCGGCATCGTCGTGGCCGCCTTGGCCCGACTCAATCCGATCTCCACGTTGTTCGTGGCGGTACTGATCGGTGGTCTCACCAACGCCGGCTTCGCGCTCCAGGGCCCCGATTTTCCGAGCGGGCTGGTGGGCACGCTGCAGGGTCTCATCTTGTTCACCGCCGTGGCTGGTGAGGTGCTCGTGAAGTACCGAATCAGACGCAATCGTCGGGCGGCGGCGGTGATGGCATGAACAGCAACATCTTCGTCATCATCGCGTCATCGGCCATCTTCTACGGAACGCCGCTGTTCTTCGCAGCACTCGGCGGAATCTTCACCGAACGAAGCGGTGTGCTCAATCTCGGCGTCGAAGGGACCATGCTCCTCGGTGGCGTGTCGGGCGCCTGGGCCTCGCAGCACGTACCTGGTTCGGCCTGGTTCACCGTGCTCGCGGCCATCATCATCGGCATGGCCGCCGGTGCACTCACCTCGACGTTGCTCGCGTTCCTCTGCGTCACACTGCGTACCAACCAGACGGTGGCTGGTCTCGCCATCACGATCTTCGCCGGTGGCGTCGGTCTGTCGAGTTACTTCGCGAACATCTGGAAAGTCGCCGAGGCTCCGGTCGATCGACAAGTGCGCCGCCTCGATGTGTTCGGTTGGGCTGATGCACCCGTGGTCGGTCCGATTCTGTTCAATCAGACGATCCTCACGTACTTGTCGTGGGTCCTGGTGGTGCTCGCGAGCGTCTACCTGTTCCGCACTCGGTTCGGATTGCAGTTGCGTGCCGTTGGCGAGTCGCCGCAAACCGCCGACGCCATGGGCATCAACGTGGTGAAGTACCGCTACCTGCACACCATTCTGGGTGGAGCGTTGGCCGGGCTCGGCGGCGTTTACTACAGCCTGGCGATCGTGCCCACGTGGGTCGACGGAATGACCAAGGGGGCCGGCTGGATCGCCATCGCCTTGGTGATATTCGGCTTCTGGCGGCCGAGCATCACCTTGATCGGCGCCTACTTGTTCGGTGCACTGCAGTCGCTGAGTTCCACGCTCAAGGCCCGCAACGTTCAGATCAGTGGCGACGTACTCGATGCGTTGCCCTTCTTCATGACCATCGTCGTTCTCGTCCTCGTGTCGACTCGCTTCGCCCACCGCCGACTCGGCGCACCGGCGGCCCTGGGTGTTCCGTACGAGCGCGAAGAACGATGACGTCGATCAGCAACGTCTCGCCCGCTCTTCGCCACATCTGGCATCCAGTCGGACGCGTCGATGACTTCGGCGACACACCCACGCGGGTCGAACTCGTCGGGGAGGGCTACGTCGTCGTTCGGCTCGACGGCGAGCTGCGCGCGTTTCTCGACGTGTGCCCTCACCGATTCGCCCGGTTGTCCGATGGTGTGGTGATCGACGACACCATCCGCTGCCCGTATCACGGCTGGCAATTCTCCGCCGAGGGTCGCTGTGCGCACGTGCCCGCACTGGGCGACGACGCCACTCTCCCGCCGGCCCGTCTCACCGCACCGCACGTCAAAGAGGCGTACGGACTCTTGTGGATCGCGCCCGACGAACCGGTCACCGACATCCTCACGATCCCCGAATGGGACGACTCGTCGCTCGACAAGGTCTGGGTTCCACCGGTCGATGTCGCGGCTGGTGCCGCCCAGATCGTCGACAACTTTCTCGACTTCGCGCACTTCCCATACGTCCACGCCGGCACGTTCGGTTCCGACAAGGACCGTTTGGTGCACGACTACTCGACCGAACGCACATCCGATGGCTGGGGCTTCGTCGTCGAGTACCCACACGTGATCGAAAACCACGAAGACCCGCTCGTCGCCCGCGGTGAGCATCCACTAGTTCAGCCTCGCGAGATGCGTTACGACTTCCGGGTGCCTTTCACCGCCAACTTGCGGCTGTTTCTTCCGCTCACAGGCATGGTCAACGCGATCGTTCTGTGGTGCCAGCCGATGAATGCATCCACGACACGGGTGCACATGGTGATGATTCGCAACGACACCCAGACCGACGCCGACCGACAAGCCGCTATCGATTACGAGTTGGCCATCTTCACCGAGGATCGCCGCATCATCGAACGTCTACCGTCCACCGAGATTCCACTCGATCGGGGTCAAGTACACATCCGCTCCGACCGGCACACGGTGGAGTTCCGGCGCATCCTGCAACGCCTGGTCGAGTCGACGAGCTAGCGGAGACCTAGTCGAGGCGCACGAACTCGAGGGTGCACTCCGCACCCGACGAGTCGACCATCCGATGGTGCAGCAAGCCATCCACGAACGACCGCGTGTGGGTCTCGAGGCCGGCTGACGTGTCAATTTCCATCACGAGGTCGGTGCCGTGGAACAACGTGACAATGGAAACCGGACCGGATGGCGAATCGAGGAAGACCGCGGTTTCGCCGTCAACGGGAAACTTCTGAACCGTCTTGCGTCGGCGAACCTCGCCGATCGAACGCGTCTTCACGGTGACGGTGAGTTCGCCATCCTTGAAGTCGATGTCGGTGGTCGTGCGGTTGAACTCGTCGCTGATTCGCTTCTCGATGTCGGCGGGCCCGACTCCACGAGCGGCCAACCAATCGCGGTATCCGGTGTGGCCGACGAACTTCCAGAGTCCGCGCCACGGGTAAATGGGGTCGTCGAGTTCGACCTTCTGGGCCTTGGGCTTGCGACGACGATGTGGCGAGAACGCCGTGTTGAGAGCCTCGGCCCGCGCCCGCTGAGCCATCTTGCCGACGATGGCCTCGGTCTTGGGAGGTCGTGCGAACTTGGCCAGAGACTTCATGACGAACAGATCGTAGTCTGTCGAGTCGTGACCCGATTCGGAGCCGATTACTACCGGCGCTTCTACGGGCGTGGCGGAGTCCACGACAAGAACTCCATCGCCCGACTCGCATCGGCCGTCCACGGTCTGTGCTCGTGGTGGGGTGTTTCTCCCCGCAGCGTTCTCGACGTGGGGGCGGGGCCGGGGCTGTGGCGCGACTGGTACCACCGCGAACATCCGAAGGTCCGGGTGGTCTCCACCGACGTGAGCGAGTACGCCTGCACGAAGTACGGACACGAGCAACGAGACATCGCCACCTGGCGTCCGGCCAAGCCGTTCGATCTCGTGATCTGTCACGGCGTTCTGCAGTATCCGAGCGACGCCGACGCCGAATCAGCGATCGAGAACCTGGCTCATGCGTGTCGACACGTGATGTACCTCGAAGTGCCGACGCGTGCCGACTACCGAACCATCGTCGATCCATCGGCCACCGATATGGACGTACACCAACGAACCGGCGACTGGTATCGCACGCGACTCGAACGACACTTCATTCAGGCTGGGGCCGGGTTGTGGGCCCGCAAGGGCGGCCACGTTCTGTTGTACGAACTCGAACGAACGCGCTGAGTCAGACGCGAAGCGCGCGACGCACGGGGCGATCCCAGCCGGGCTGACCCGTGGGTCGCGGACCGGGCCACAGACGCGGTCCCATCTCGACCATGCCGTGATGCGACCCGTACTCACCGAGCAGGTTGAGATAGGGCTCGGCTTCGAAGGCTTCAGCACCGCGCACGCCGGTTCCCTTCCACACACCCGTGGCCAGTAGTTCGATCGCGACCACCGGACAAATGGCGGTCTGCCACAAGACGGCCTGCGAACCCCACTCGCGCATCGTGGTCTCGTTGTCGGCCACGTGATACAGGTACACCTCGCGGTGTTCGCCGTACGACGTGCCCTTCACCCAGATACCCGCGCAGGTCTTGCCGTGCATGAGGTGACCCAGTCGGGCCGGGTTAGGGAGGACCGCAGCCAGAACGTCACGCGGTGACACCTGCACGTCACCCACCCGAATCGGATCGGTGGAGTCGAGACCGAGGTACGCGAAGGTCTTCAGCCAGTCGATGAACTCGGCGCCCAAGCCGTACTTGAACGTGACGCGATTGCAGTCGACTTCACGCGGAATGAGAATGACTTCTTCGTGTTCGACGTTCACGCACTCGATCGGGCCGATGCCGGCCGGGAAATGGAAGATCTCGGGCTCGCTGAAGCACTCGGTGGTGAAGAGTCCACGCTCGCGCTCCCACACGATGGGCGGATTGAGACATTCTTCGATGGTGGTCCAGATCGAGAAGGTGGGCGCGAAGTCATAGCCGTCGATCGAGAGGTTCGAACCGTCGCGCACACCGATCTCGTCGATGGTGTCGAACAGATTGTCGGCGGCGTAGCGAGCGAAGATGTCGGACAGGCCGGGCTCGACGCCCATACCGACGAGAGCCAACAGCCCTTTCTCACGCCACGCAGTGTCGGCGTCGAGTTGCTCTTGGCCGAGCGGGATTCCGACTTGGTTGTAGGGGTCGGTCGGGTGTGGCCGACTCAGGTTCATGGCCATGTCGAGATAGTTCGTGCCGGCCCGGAAGCAGGCCTCGAAGATCTCTTCGTTGAGACGAGGGTCGCAAGCGTTGACGACGATGTCGGCCTTGGTTCGCGTGATGAGCGCGACGAGTTCGTCGACCGAGCGAGCGTCGACTTGCGCCGCCGCGAAGCGGCCCGGATCGTCGAGTTCGCTCACCGCCTTCTGTGCGGAAGCCAACGAGATGTCGGCGATCGTGAACGAATCGAAGAAGGCGCGTGTTTCAGCGATGGAGGCCATCGAGGCTCCAACGCCGCCAGCGCCGATCACCAGGATGTTCATGAAAAATCAGTCCAATGCGGGGAACGGTGTGAACCGTGACCTTCTTTCTACCCGCAAAACGGCGCTGTGGCGCGCCACTCGAATATCAAGAAATGGTTTCTCACTTCAAGAATGATTCGAAATGCATTGCAATGTCCCGAACGACCTGCGGTTTCGCGACGGAATTCACAAAACGATCGCGATCGATACCAACGAACACCGACGCACCTTTCCAGTGACCGATTGGCTCATCCTCATCCACCACTCGCGGTAACGCGCGTGACCAATCGCGATTGGTGTCGATCAACGTGGTGACATCGCTGTGAACCACGTGATCGGCTGATCGATACAAGCCGTAACCGATCGATCCGGTGCTCGACGTGACGATCGAATCGAGACCGGCCATTCGTGAGGCGACGAAATCGAACGGAAGTGCAAAACCGGCCGCGCGACTCCACGTCTCGGCCTCGCTGCGATGCAGCCACGACATCTTCGTGACCGCGTGGCGGGCCTCGGGAACGATTCCGGTTTCGCTCTCCCACCATTCGGGGGCCAGTTTCTTGCGACACCAGCCGGCGTCGGGTTCGGACCGCTCGTCGTCCCACACTGCCCGCACCGGTCGACCCGCCGAATCGAGAACCACCAGGCCCGACGCGAAGGCGGCCACGCCGACTGCCGAGATCACTGGATTGCCGAGACGACTCCAGGCTTGGTCGATGACCCGTAGCCACTCGAGAGGAGAGACCTCACCGTCCTCGAGTTCGTGCTCGATCGTCACGACGTCGCCCACCTCGCGGCGCGTGTCGTCGAAGACACCAACGGTGGTCGAAGCGAGAGAGACGTCGATGCCAGCGATCACCTGATCAGACTCCCACGGTCTCGCCGATGGCACGAATCGGACGCAGACGGTGATACAGCCGGAAGCGTTCCACCGAGTGACGCGTGATGTGGGCTTCGGCCTCGGCCAGATCGTCGGTGACGAGAAGCAAGTCGAGATCGCCACGGTCGATCATGCCTTCCTCGACCATCACATCGAGTTGCGCCAGCAACGGCGCCCAGAACTCTCGTCCCATCAGTACCACCGGGAAGTCGCTCACTTTGCCGGTCTGAATGAGCGTCAGAGCCTCGAATAACTCGTCGACGGTGCCGAAACCGCCCGGCATCACGACGAAGGCGTACGAGTACTTCACCAGCATGACCTTGCGAACGAAGAAGTACGAGAACTCGACGCTCACGTCGACGTACGGATTGGCAGATTGCTCGTGCGGTAGGACGATGTTGCAACCGATCGAATGGCCACCAGCCTCTTTGGCGCCACGATTGGCCGCTTCCATCACACCGGGTCCGCCACCCGTCATCACCGAGAACCCCAATCGACTCATCGCCGCACCGACCTCGCGAGCCAACTCGTACTCGGAATCACCCTCACGCACGCGGGCCGAACCGAAGACGGTGACACAGGGCCCTACGAAGTGCAGTTGACGGAACCCGCGCAACATTTCGCGCGTCACCCGGACGACGGTCCGCAGCTCACGGCGTCGGAGTCGCGGACCGCTGAGGAACGATCTGTCCCGAGCAGCCGATGACTTCGAAGCCGTCGATGACTTTCGTCCCTGGGGGTTCACATCCATACCCGCAAGACTGCCACCCATGGAACTCCATATTTACGGCACCGAGGTCATGAACGACATCGTTCCGCTGGTCCACGACTTCCGACACGCTGCTCCCGACGTGATGAGAGCATTCGCCGATCTCCACGGAGCGACGATGAAGGCGGGCGCACTCGACACCAAAACCAAGGAACTGATCGCCCTGGCAATTTCCGTGAGCAAGCAATGCGATGGATGTATCGCGTCGCACGCCAAAGGTGCAGCCAAGGCCGGCGCCACCGACGCCGAGGTCGCCGACATGCTCGGCGTGGTGGTGCTCATGAACGGTGGGCCAGCCACGGTGTACGGACCGAGGGCACTGTCCGCATTCCGGGATTTCGCTGGAGGTGTGGCAACCTGAGAGCGATGCCCCGTCGCTCACGTCTCACCATCGCCACCGTCAACGTCAACGGTCTGCGCGCCGCCGCTACCAACGGGATCAAAGGTTGGCTCGACGATCGTCAGCCCGACATCGTCACGATGCAAGAAGTACGCGCGCCCGATGCCCTCGTTCCCGAGTTGGTGAAGTCGGTGGCCGGCCCCAAGTGGTCGGTGGCCCACGACGAATGCGAGCAGAAGGGTCGTGCCGGGGTCGCGGTGGCGTCACATCGGCCCATCGTCGCGCGCCGGGCCGGACTCCAGAAGTTCGCCGCCGATTCCACACCGTTCAGTGACAGCGGACGCTGGATCGAGGTCGACTTCGACACCGCCGATGGCCGTGGTCTCACGGTCATCTCGTCGTATGTGCACACCGGTGACGCCGAGTCACCCGCGCGGATGGCCGAGAAGTTGGCCTTCATGCGAGCCACTACGAAGCGGCTTCAGGCGCTCAAGAAGACGAAGCGGCACGTGTTGCTCACCGGCGACCTCAACGTGGCGCACCGCGAAGTCGATCTCAAGAACTGGAAGGGAAACCTGAAGAGCGCCGGCTTCCTTCCCGAGGAGAGAGCCTGGTTCGACGAGTTGTTCGATCGTCACAGTTGGGTCGACGTGGCCCGCAAACTCAGCGGTGACGGCCCGGGGCCGTATTCGTGGTGGTCGTGGCGTGGAAAAGCGTTCGACACCAACGCCGGTTGGCGCATCGACTACCACATCGCGTCACCCGACTTGGCCGACGCCGCAGTGGAGACCATCGTCGATCGCGCACCCTCGTACGCCGAACGCTGGTCGGATCACGCGCCGGTGGTGGTGACGTACCTTCTGTGATGTCCGTTTCGGCGCAACACCGTGACGGTGGTGCCGAGGACGAGCGCACCGATCAACGACACGATGACTCCTTGCAGAATCTCGTTGTCGATCGTGTCGAACACATAGGAGCCGATGCAGATCACGGTCAGGATCGCTCCGCCCACGACTTGTTCGATTCGCAAGAAACGGACTCCCGACCAGAAAAGAAGCACCGCGACCGCCAGTGACGGGAGCAAGCCGAGGACTCCCCCGATGTCGCCCAGCCACACCGGGGTGGCCGACACGACAGTGACCACGCCAGCCGCGCGGAGAACCACCGCCAATCCCACGTTCTGTTGACCAAGAACGAGAACGAGCGCGCCGCCCGCCACGAAAAGTGTTGCACTGGTGGCGCCATCCCACTTGAAGTGCTCCACGAGTCCGACGCCGATCGCCTGTAACGATGGGAGCAACGCGAGGCTCGCTGAGAACCGGGCCGACGGCAACCGAATGAAACTCCAGGTGGCACCCACCGCTCCACCGACCACGGCGATCCACTCTCCGTCCCAGTCGGCTTCAGCGAGGAGCAGCGCACCGGCGGCAACGAAGGACCCAAGCGCGATGAGTTCGAGAACCTCACCAGCGGTCGGTTGCCAATCGCGACCGCGGATGAACTTCTGCGCCAACCACGCGGCGACGAGGAAGACTCCGTAGAGAGCAATGGCAATGGATACCTTCGACGCTTCTTCGAACAACGCGACGACGAGGCGAACGAGGCCGAGCGCAAGAATGGCGAGACCGAGATACGTGAGCGCCGATCGCCACTGGATGCGATATCGAGGCGCCCGCAGCAACTCGTCAGCCTTGGCAGGACCGATTCGTCGATCGACGACCAATTCCTGGACCAGTTCGGACAACGTCTTGTCAGCCATCTCGACCTCCTCGACGCATCGAAACACCCAGCACAGGGGAAAGGTGATCGACCAAGCACGATCGGGACGAACGTTCGTCCCGACCGCGATCAGCGAGAACCGTTGGCTGTGCGGTAGGCGCGATAGACCGACACGAGCGAGTCCTTCTGCTCGTCGGTCAACGACGAGTCAGCGCGGATGGCGTCTTCGGCGGTCGAGGGCACGATCTCGACTGCTGCGTCGTCGTCGAGCATGCCGGCATCGCCGAGCAGTTCTTCGGCCGAGACGTTGAGGGCCTTGGCGATCGAACGCACCACGCGAACCGACGGTTCGTGAAGACCTCGTTCGATCTGACTGAGATACGGGTTCGACACCTGCGCCAGTTCAGCCAACTGGCGCAGACTCATCTGCGCGAGTTGGCGCTGGCGACGAATGGTGGCACCGAGGACACCCAGTCGATTGCTCCAGTCGTCGCTCATGAGGAGGCGACGAACCGGCTCAGGAGGCCGGGGCGACCGTCTTGGCGATCTTGCTGGCGAACTCGATCTGCGCCTGGGCGACCTTGACGGCGAAGTCGATGTTGGCCGTGATCGCCTTGCGGACGTTCACAACGACCGGGCGAGCCTTGGCCGGGGCCACGCGGTCGACGGTGGCGACGGCGCGCTCGACGACGGCGATCGTGCGCTCCTGGCCCTTGGCCACGCCCGTGGCCAGTGCGGCGCGGGCGACTTCGGGCTTGAGGTTGGCGGTCACCTTGTTGACCAGAACGCGCGGATCGCGCGACGAGGCGGCCTCGGCGACAGGGGCGGTGGTTGCTTCTTCGGTGGTCTTTTTCTGAGCCATGCTTGAAGAATACGACCGAGTGCTTGGTATGCCAAGCGGAACTGCCGTGCCGCTGGTCACTCCATCGCGTCGGGCGCTCAGGACTGTTTGGGCTGGTCAGGGAACATCGAGGCCACGAAGAACCCCATCAGACCGAACCAGGCGGCCGGGGTCGGCCCGTCGTCACCCAGCACGCCCACGATATTCGAGCCCAGGCTGAGGGCGTTGATGGCCGTGGCCACGGCGACGGGGTCGAGGTCGTCGCGGAACATGCCGCGCTGCTGAGCCTTGGTGAGCACGTCGACGAAGGCGCGCTGGCCTCGCACCTGCAGATCACGCATCAGTTCGCGAAGTTCAGGGTCGCGACGGGTGCTCACGAGCAACTCGAACCTTCGCCACCGGGCGTCCACGTGTTCGGGATCGAATGGGTTGGCCAAGAACGGCGTCAACTGCGCGAGGTAGTCGTCGCGGCCAGTTGCCGTGTCGAGGGCGGTGTTGATGCCTTCCACGGTCGCTTCGATGGATCGCCGAAGATGTTCGGCCAGTGCCTGCCGAATGAGATCGTCACGATCTCGGAAATGCCAGTAGAGCGAGCCGGTTGTGACCCCGACCTCGGAGATGATGTCGTCGAGACGAACCGCGTCGATGCCCTTCTCGAAGATCAAATCGAGCGTCGCATCGATGAGGGCCATGCGCGAGTCGATGCGCGGCTTCGGCTTGGGTGAACTCGCTTTCGAGCGCGCCGGGCGATGCGCCGGACGTCGTGATGTCGTCACGCACGAAACTGTACAGGGCGATTCGAAGTTGGCTCAACGGCTGGTACTCACACCCAGAACCTTCAGGAAAGCCTCGTGTGTATGGTCTACCTCGAGGTCGGTGACGACTTCGATTTTCGACGACCCGTCCAGGGCCCCCCGCACTCGGCCATCCGCCTCGACCGTCACCGCCATCGGCGTGAACGTGAAGAGGTGGGGGTGGGTCACCGCGAGCAACGTGAGCGGATCGTGGGCCCAACTCCGATCGTTCGGCATCCCGGGACGAAGACTCGACAGCCATTGCCAGAACCGTCGAGCTTGATCGGCCATCACCTCGCCGAGGGGATGCACGGCCGCGATGCAATCGACATCGGTCTCGTCGACTGCGACGCGCAAAGTTTGGTCGAGTGGTACGACCGTGATGGCTGCGCCCGATGTCATCACGATCTCTGTGGCATCGACATCGCAGGCGAAGTTGTGCTCGGGCCAGCCGGCCTGGAACTCGCCGCCCATCACGAACAATCGCCGAACATTGCGAGCAAACAACGGGTCGCGTTGGATCGCAGTAGCGATGTTGGTCAAGGGACCGATGGCGAGCACATCGAGAGTTCCGGGGTCAGTGGCCGCCAGCTCGATCAGCACGTCAACTGCATCTCGGGACGCGTACGACGCATCGTTCATGCCGGGAACACCCTCACCCTCGTGACCACCCCACACGACGGCCTTTCCGCTCATGGGTTGCTCGCACCCTCGATACACCGGGACATCGAGACCCAGCGTGGACAGCGCGACCGATGCGAGCCGTGCCCGCAGGTCGGTGTCGCCGTACACAACCGTGACCGCTTCGAGCTCGACCGTTGGAAGGCCCGGCACCATGGCGAGCGTCCAGAGATCGTCCACATCGGTTCCGATGTCAGTGTCGATTACGAGACGAGTCACCGTGTCATCCTCTCTCACCCACGAGCCCGACCCACGAATCACCGTCTCGGCCTACCATCACAACCATGCACGACGCCCCGCGCACCGATCCTTGGTACCGCACACCACTGCGTTTGCTTCTCGGCGCGGCACTCATCGGAGCGGGAGTCGCCCACCTCACCACTCAGCGCACCGAGTTTCGGGCTCAGGTGCCGAGTTGGGTCCCGCTCGACGAGGACCTCGTGGTGGTGGTCTCCGGAATCGTCGAGATCGCTCTCGGCGCGGCCCTGATCGTTCTACATCGACATCGCGTCCTGGTTGGCGCGATCGTCGCCGCGTTCTTCGTCGCGATCTTCCCCGGCAACATCGCGCAATGGAGCGAGCGGGTCGACGCATTCGGACTCGACACCGACACCGAGCGGTTCGTTCGACTCTTCTTCCAGCCGGTGCTCGTGGTGTGGGCACTCGCCGCCACCGGAGCCTGGCGCGCGTACCGAGCCAGGCGCCGACCGACGGAGAGCTGAACGGTCCGAAATTGAAGTGAGGGCCGACCTTGCGGTCGGCCCTCACTTCAATTGGTGGCGGGGAGGGGAACCGTCGCTTCGCTCCTCCCAAATCTCGTGCCCGTCCGAAATTGAAGTGAGGGCCGACCTTGCGGTCGGCCCTCACTTCAATTGGTGGCGGGGAGGGGATTTGAACCCCTGACCTTCGGGTTATGAGCCCGACGAGCTACCTGGCTGCTCCACCCCGCGTTGACCTCATCAGCCTAGGGGTCGGTTGGGTCGGCTCCAACGCCCCGATCAGGACATGTCTCCGCGCTCGCGCGGAATCAGCCAATCGAGGACCTCGAGCAACTTCTCGCTCAACCGTTTGGCCGCCATCGACAAGTTGGCGTTGAACTGATCGGCAGTGGCCGTCGGATGGTCGACCAGGTCGGTGATCGCCTTGAGTGCCATGAACGGAACCGACATCTGCTCGCACACGTAGGCAACGGCCGCCGCTTCCATGTCTTTCACCGCGGCGCCTGATGCGGAGATCATCAGACGATCGTCGTCGTTCTCGTCGAGTGAATTACTGGTGGTGACGATGCCCGTCTTCAAGCCGAGCGTCGCCGCCATCTGCCGAGCGGGCAACACCGGGTACGCACCGATTCCGTATTCACGAAAACCTTCGAGTGCGATGCGCCGGTCGTGATGCACGACGCAGCCATCGCTCACGTACACATCACCAATCGCGCCGCCGGCACGTTCCCATCCCCCGGCGGTCCCGGCCGAGATCACCACGTCAGGTCGAAATCGATCGATGGCCACATAGGTGCTCAACGCAGCCGGCTCGGTTCCGATCGAGTCGACACCGAAGCGGCGGTCACGCCCGTTCAACGCAATGAGAATCTCCGACCGGTGCCGCGTGGCCGTGAACCAACGCACGACCAACGGCGCCACACCAGTGGCCGCTTCGGCCGAGAGCGCCGTGAGTACCGGGGAAGCCTCGGCACTCATGGCCATCACGACCGCGATGCGCTTCATGCACGAATCGTAGAGCCCCGGTCGAGGTGTGAACGGCGACTACCTTTCATACCAGTGGGACTCTTCGGACGTTCAAAGAAAGCCAGGCAGGCCGAACTCGATTCGATGCGAGCACAGATCGCTGCCATCAGCGATCAGGTGCAATCGCTGGTTCACAGTGAAACGTCACAGCGCGAACAACTCGAGGCGCTCCTCGTTCGCCTCAACGGGCTCGATGCGCGCATCGTCCAAGTGGGACACGAGGTCACCCACCAACTCGGCGAGTTGTCGGGCGACATCGACACGCTCTCGGCACGCTCGAACCAACTGGCTTCCGACGTGGGCGAGCTCACCGCGCTTCCGCAGGTGGTCGACGGTGTGAAGAGCGATCAGGCCCGGCTCGCCAACGAGCAAGCCCGCTACGAGATCGCCTTCCGCCAAGATCTGGCCGAGATCGTCGAGATGCTCACCAAGCGCCGTTCGGCCTGACGAACCTCACGCACCCAGCAGAGTGAGAGCCCGCGAGATTCGCTGCTGCGCCTCGCCAACCTTCTCTTGGTAGAGGCCGAGATCACCATCGCGCAGAGCCTCGTCGGCCTCGTCGAACAGAGCCTCGGCTTCTTCGAGCAACACGACCGGATCGTCCGATGTCACTCCCGGCGTGGTCGGAGTTGTGGAACCACCAGTTGAGCCCCCTGATGTGGAGCCCGACGTGGAACCAGACGTGTCGGTTCCGGTATCGGCACCGTCGTCGGCCTGACCCGAACCGTCGTCGAACACTTCACCAAGATCGACATCGGCCTGCGGGAACAAACGGTTGATCGCATCCGACAAGGTGTCGCCGATCACCGAGCGACCGTCGTACCAAGCCAGCACTCGACGCACGAACACCTGCTTCGAACCCGGATCGTCGGGGCGCACATAAAGCGGGCGTACCCACACCAAGCCGTCACCCACTGGGAAGAACTGCAACTGACCAAACACCACACGAGAACCACGCTGGTCGAGCAAGGTGATCACCGGAGCAATTTCGGTGTCGCTCTGCAATTCGGCGGCCACCGTGGCCGGCCCTTCCGGCAACGACCCGTCGATGCGGTACACCGTGAGTTGACCGTACGTCTCGGGTTCGCTCGACACGACCATCACCGCGCGGAGTTCCTTACGGGCGTCATCGGACGAGAACGGAACGAACGGGCGCAACAACGAGAACTGCGAGCTGTCGCGATCGGGTGCGTGGAAGAACGTGTAATACGGCTCGAAGCGGCTCACGTTGGCGTCAGCCACGTCACCGGTATTGGCCTGGCTGGCCTCGTCCACCAGTGCGACTCCGGCTGCGGCGTTCGACACCTCAGGTTCACGCGGGGCGGCCTGGGCCACACTCCACGCCGCGTCGCGGTTGAAGAACTGATCGGCATCGGCGAACTGATAACGGCCGTACAGGTTGGTCTGAACACGGAACAGATCTTCGGGGTAGCGGAAGTGCTGACGCAGTTGGTCGGGCACCTGATCGCCAGCGGTGAACAGACTCGGATACGCCTTCGACCACGCGCGGATGATCGGGTCGGTCGGATCGATCACGTAGAGCGTGACGTCGCCCGAGTACGCATCGATCACGGCCTTCACGCTGTTGCGGACGTAATTGAAGTTGTGATTGAGGCCCGATCCAGGTGTGAGTTGATCGGTGTTGGCCTTCTGCGCGTACGGGTAACGCGAGGTGGTGGTGAACGCATCGATGACCCACTTGACGTCGCCGTCGACGACCACCGGGTAGGGGTCGGCGTCGAGATGCAAGAAAGGCGCCAATTTCGTGACTCGATCGCGCACGTCACGCACGTGGAGCAGACGCGAATCGCTCTTGATCAAGCTCGAGCCGAACAAGTTGAACTCGCCGAAGTGCACAGCCATCGCGACGCGGCGAAGCGAGGAGTTGAGTCGAATGCCACCATCACCGGCGTACTCTTCGGGCTCGGTACCCGGACAGGCCTGCTCGACCTGATCGGTGTTGACGATCGCATAGCCCGGCTGCTGAGTACCCACGTACAACTGCGGACGATCGACGTCGATCGGCGCGTAAATGGGGCGGCCATCACTCGTGATGCGACTGGCCGAAGCGGCCACCACACCGCAACCATGGGTGTAGATGAGATGGCGCGACACCCACGTCTTGTTGGGGATTCCGGCCGAGTTCAGTTCGCGCGCCGCCACGAGCGTCTGCTGCACGCGACCGTCGATCTCGTAACGGTCGACATCGAGGTCGTTGATCGAATAGAACGCCAGCTGACCTTCGTCGAGCGAGAAGCGGTCGCGCATCTCGGTCACGTCGAGCAAACGGGCATCGGCCAGGGCGGCCGAATCGTTGACCACTTCCTCGGTCGATACGTCGCCGAGCGAGACGGCTACGGTCTGCACCTTGTCGAGACCCATCGCTACCTGGGTGGCGTCGATGTTCCGCTCGATGTAGGGCCGTTCACGAGTGGTGACGTTCGGCTGCACCACGAAGCGCTGAATGACGGCTGGGTACACCGCGCCAGCGATCACGGCCACCAACGCCCACAACGCCATCGACAACAGCGGAAGTCGCCATCCGCCCCAGCGCAAGCCGGCGAGGAACAACGCCGCCACGAGAAGGCTCACGAGAATCAGCAAGTTGATGGCCGGCAGTTGTGCCTTCACATCGGTGTAGGTGGCTCCCTGCACCACTCCACGCGTGGAAACGGTGAGTTCGAAGCGCTGCAGCCAGTAGTCGACCGCCTTGATGGCGGCGAGCAACGCGAACATCACGCTGAGTTGAATGCGAGCACCACGGGCGACTCGTTCGCCCGGCGTCTGAACGCGAATCGAACCATTCAAGAAGTGGAGGATCGCCGAGAGAATCACCACGAACACGAGGGCCGCGAAGGCCCAGTCGATCACGTACGTGAGGAACGGCAGGCGGAACACGTAGAACCCGACATCGACGCCGAACTGCGGATCGTCGGTGCCGAAACTCTGCGAGTTACGGAAGAGCAACCACGACTGCCACTGGCTGGTGGCCGGCAGACCCACCAACAAACCGAACACGATCGACACCGCGAAGCGCAGCAAACGCGAACGACGTCCGATGATCTGGCGGTACCGCTCGACGACTTCTCGCTCAGGCCCAGTGGGCAAATCTTTGGGGGCGAGTCGCTCAGCCAGCGTCAGGCTGAACAGACAGACGACGGCGAACGCGGCGCTGAACATCGCACCGAGCAGAACCTTCGCCCACAGCGAATCCCAGAACACGCTGCTCTGGTCGACCGAGTCGAACCACAGCGCGTCAACATAGAAACTGGCCAGTTGTCGTGCCGAGAGCACGAGCAACAACAGGATCGCCGCAACGACGATGAGGATGATCCGCCCGCGCGACACCCAACGGGGTCGGCCGGTCGACGACGACCGGCGGCGCGGACCACGGGGAAGGTCCGAGGGGATGCGCACACGCGCAGGCTAGTTGCGCACAGGAACAAGTGCACAGCGGCAGCCCGCATGTGCTGGTGCGTGAGTGTGACCTGTGGGGAACGCATCGCCTCCACAGATTGCACCCGCCAACGAATTGTCTTCTGCATCAGGGCAACCCGGTCCAGCCGGATCGAACTTCCAACATACGTTCATGTCGGGAGTGAGTGCCGACAACGCGCCGCGCCCGAAAGCGGTGTACGCGATGTCGTCGATGTGCTCGTCGACGATCTGGTTCTTCCATTCGCGATACACCGAACGCACGAGCGATGACAGTTCGGCGTTGCTCCCACCGGCCTGTGAGATCGAACGGCTCAGTCGTTCGCGCAACGGTTCGACGAAGGCGGTGATGATCGCCTCGTCGACGGCCTTCAATTGCGGAGCCACCATCTCGGCCAAAGCCTTGTCGGACGGGACCGACCCGCTCGTGTGGATCGAGCGCGCACCCGCAATGGCGGCCGACTTCACGGACGCCGACAACGCCGAGCAGAACCGCTTGGTGTGATCGGACTTGGGCCCGACGATCGCGTCGAGTGTCTTGACGACAGCGCGACCACGGAGAATGTCGAGTACTTCGTTCTGCTCATCGGCCAGAACTCGCTTGATCTTGCGACCCATCGTCAACACGAGCGGCACCAAGATTTCGTCGCGCGATTCGAACGTGGTGACCGAATCAGCCAGATCATCGAGCTTGGGCGACGGGGTCACCGCCTTCGGAGTCGACTTCGGAGCTTCCTCCACGGCTTCCATCGGAGCCGACGCGCCTGACTTGCTGTTGGCCTCCTTGGCCACCGACTCGGCGCTGGCGCGACGCAACTTGGCGAAGATGTCATCGACCGGAACGGCCGGACGGGCCGCCGACTTCACCGGTTCGGAGTGGGCCGGTTCGGCCGGAGTGGGTTCGGTCTTGCCGAACAACTGAACGACGTTCGACGGCTTGGGGGTCTCGACGACGGGCTCGACCACCGGCGCGGGCGTTTCCACGGCAACGGTTTCCTCGACTGTGTCGACCTCTTCGACTACCGGTGCGTCGACGACCACCGAGTGCACTTCTTCCATCTCGGCGACAGTCAACGAGGCCGTGGGGTTGTCGATACTCGGGTGACGCACCACGACGTGCTCGTGCACTTGCGTGTCGGCATCGTCGCGATCCTGGTCGTAGAACTGCGTCGGCATCGGACGACGCATCGACTCATGCATCTCGTCGGCCTGCACCACGATCGGAACCGGTCCGGTGGTGTTGGCCAGATTCACGAACTCCGACGGCTCGTCACCCGCGTCAGCAAGGTCGCGCAACACGTCGTCGGTCGCGATCCGTGCGCGCTCGAACGACTGCACCAAACGGTCGCGACCGTGAATGAGGTCTTCGATCTGTTCGCGGGCGAGTTCGCGTCGGCGGGCCACATCGGCCAGCACGCGCTCGCGGTACGCACGCGCTTCTTCCACCATGTCTCGGCCTTGCTGCTTGGCCATGAGGATTTCGGCCTCGGCATCGGAGGCGGCGTCCTGTCGGCGGCGGGCCGCTTCGAGTTCGGCTTCTTCGCGAATACGGGCGGCGTCTTCGGTGGCGTCACGGAGCAGGCGCTGGGCGGTTTCTTCGGCCCGGGCCCGGATCTTGCCGGCGGCTTCGCGGGCGGCCTGGATGATGCGGGCGGTCTCTTCGCCCAGCATTTCGGTGATCGCGTCGTCGTCGAGCTCGGCCGGGATGAACGGCGAGCCCTCCGGACGGTTGGCCACTTCCCGCTCGAGGAATCGCTCGCGCTCCTGGAGGCGCGACAACTCGGCAGCGACCATGCGCAGGAAGTCGCGGACCTCGGTTGGGTCGAATCCGCGGCGACTGGTCGGGAACGAGGCCCCGGCAACGGCGGCCGGGGACGACGGATCAGGACGCGAAAATGAAATAGCCACAGATCAAGGGTACGGAATACCTGTGGACAAGGGGTGGCAATCGCCGAATCGTCCCAGCGTCAGCCGCGTGTGACGGGTTGGCCTCCCCAACCTTCGAGCGCAGCGAGCGCCTCAGAGAGACTCGAGACCGTGGCGATCTCCAACGACGATCCCACCGCGCGGCGCGCCGCTTCGACATCGGCCGGGTCCTGTCCGGCCGGAACGATGAAGTAGCGCGCACCCGAGCGCTGAACCGCGATGGCCTTCTGAACGAGCGCGCCGATCGGACCCACCGAGCCGTCCTCGGCGATCGTGCCCGTGAGGGCCACTCCCCCGGGCGGCGACAACTCGCCCGGCGACAACTCGTCGATGAGTGCCACCGTGAACGCCAGGCCAGCCGATGGTCCGCCGATCTCGTCAGTGTCGATGCCGATCTCGAAGGGCAGCTTCACCGTGCGCGTGTCACGGGCGTTGAATCCGATGATCGTGCGTTTCGGATCGTCGGGACTGGCCATGAGTTCGACCTTCACCGTGCGCACTTCGTCGGCCGGAGCATCGAACGGGCGCAGCACGAGACGAATCACGTCGCCGGGCTCGGCATCGGCCAACGCCTTCGACAGATCAGTCACCACGTCGATGTCAATCGCGTCGTCGGCCGATCCGGTGTCGTCAGCAGTGAGGTCGACCTTCACGATCGTGTCGCCCACCGACAGCACACGGCAGGCGCGAAGTTCGGGAGCATCCGGCGGGCAGAGTGCCGGGTCGAAGCCGCCCACCTGAGCCGGACCCATGTCGAACGACGCATCGAGTCCGAGATAGTCGAGCGCAACGAACGACGCGATCTCCTTGGCCGTCGACATCGCACCGAGTTGGACCGTGCGGTTGGCGTCGGGATCGCAGTCGCCGAATCGCTGCTCACACGTCTGCACGTCGACGTATGGATCGATCCAGCCCATGAACGACTGGAGTGGAGCCAGCTCACTACCCAGAGCGGTCACGAAACGAACGCTGCGATTCGGCTCGAAGACACCCACACCGTCAGTTTCGCCGTCGATCGAGAGGCGGGGAGCCACCAACTTGGCCCGACCCGGCGCGGTTTCGAAGCGTTGCATCGGCCACACCATCGCCCCGATCACGACGACCATCACGAGAAAGGCCACAGTGGCGAACGGAACGCCCCACACCGGACGAGTCGTCCCGGCTACTTTGTCGTTTCGAGTGTCACTCACTGATCTCACCGTTCGTGTCGCCGCGATTGCTGCCTTCGCCTTGCTGGCGTTGATCGCGGTCGGCTGGAGACAGCCTGCCAGACAACGTGCGCGGAGCCACCGCACCGAGGCGACGACGTCGCATCGATCGACTCATTCAACGACGCACGGCGTCGACGAACCCGTCGTCACCCTGGGTGACGACGTGAAACAACGAGTGCTACGTGTCACCGCGCTCGGAGGGATCGCCCTCGTGGTCAGTGCCGTGGTGGCCACCCTCGTGTCGGTTGCGTTGGCCTGGCTCGTCACCAACATCATCGATCGGCTCTGACCAATGACCGACGTCCAACACCTCGAGCGACGCCGCACAGTCGTGATCGCCGGCCACACCGGTGATGTCGCCGTCGTTCAGTCGGGTCTCGACGATTCCGACGCCGGTGTGCGCGAGGCGGCCCTCGGGGCAATGGCCCGACTCGGTGTCTTCGATGCGGAGATGGCTCGGCGCTTCGCCACCGACTCCGAGCCGCGCGTTCGACGACGGGTGGCCGAGTTGTCAGCGGCGCTCGTCGACTTCGATCTGTTGCCGCTGCTCTCCGATGACGACTCGTCGGTGGTGGAAACCGCCGCCTGGGCCTGCGGCGAGCAAGTGGAGATCGCCGACGCGACTCTGCACCGCGTCATCACGTTGGCCACCACGCACGACGACATGCTCGTTCGCGAAGCTGCGGTGGCGGCTCTCGGTGCCATCGGTGACGAGCGAGGTCTGCCAGCGATTCTTCACGGCTGTTCCGACAAACCTGCAATTCGACGCCGCGCGGTGCTGGCACTCGCACCGTTCGACGGTCCTGACGTGGAGGCTGCCTTGAAGGCGGCTCTCGACGATCGCGATTGGCAGGTTCGGCAGGCCGCCGAAGATCTGCTCGGCTGATCAGAGCCCTTCGACGATCAGCAGCACACCGAACACCACGAACGACACCGTCGCTCCGATTCGGATGGTTCGCTCAGGGAGGCGCGCGCCCAACTGCTGGCCGACCACGATTGCGAGAGCATCGGCCGCCACCATGCCAAGCGTGGACCCGACCCAGGTGCCCCACGCGCTCTCCTTGGTGGCCAACGTGATGGTGGCCAGCATGGTCTTGTCACCCAACTCGGCGAGGAAGAACGCGACGCTGGCTGCGACCACTGCGTTGCGTGTGGACCGTTCGGCGGCTTTCGACTCGTCTTCGTCGAGCGAATCGCCCCGCCACGTCCAGGCGGCGAACAGCAAGAAGGCGAAGCCGGCGACCACCGCGATGGTGTCGGTGGGAAGTTGCGCACCCACCACCGCGCCGATGCCCACGCTGATGGCATGGGTGACCGCGGTGGCGATGGTGATACCAACCAGCACCGGCCAGGCGCGATAGCGAGCCGCGAAGGCCAACGCCATGAGCTGGCTCTTGTCGCCGAGTTCGGCCACGAAGATGACGCCGAAACTGAGGAAGAGCGCGGACAACATGAGAGCGCTCCGACAGTACAGTCGGGCCGGTGGGGACCCAAGTATTCGCGCGGCACGTGAGCACGCTTCCCGTCGACGACGATCATCCGTATCGCACCGGAGCGTGGCGTCCGCAGACGACCGAGTACACCGCCACCGAACTCCCGGTGGTCGGCACGATCCCGCACGATCTCAACGGCGTATATCTGCGCAACACCGAGAATCCACTCCATCCGAACTTCGAGCGATACCACCCGTTCGATGGCGACGGAATGATCCACATGATGTCGTTCGCCAACGGGGCGGCCGAGTATCGCAATCGTTTTGTTCGCACGATCGGACTCGAGGTCGAACGCGAGGCCGGTGGAGTTCAGTGGGCCGGCTTGGCCGAATCACCGAAGAAGTCGCCGCGCACCGATGGCTGGGGTGCACGCACTCGCATGAAAGACGCGTCGAGCACCGATGTGGTCGTGCACGCGGGCGTCGCGTATTCGAGCTTCTATCAATGCGGCGATCTCTACCAGCTCGATCCGCGAACACTCGACGATCGCGGGCGCGCGTCCTGGAACGGGAAGTTCCCGTCGTGCGGCGTCTCCGCGCACACCAAGGTCGACGAACTCGCCAACGAGATGTTGTTCTTCAACTACGAGACAACTGCACCGTTCATGCACTACGGAGTGGTCGATGCCAACCACGACCTCGTGCACTATGTGCCTATTCCGCTCGCTGGAGCTCGTCTCCCGCACGACATGGCGTTCACCGAGAACTTCGCGATTCTCAACGACTGTCCGCTGTTCTGGGATGCCGATCTCGTCGCCAAAGGCGTCTACGCCACCAAGTGGCACCCCGAAATGCCCACGCGCTTCGCGGTGATCCCCCGGCGTGGGCAATCGAGCGACATCAGGTGGTTCGAAGCCGACCCCACCTACGTGTTGCACTGGATCAACGCCTTCGAGACGCACGATCACGAGGGTCACTGGGTCGTTCTCGACGGTTTCTTCCAACATTCGCCGTCGCCGTACATCCCACCCGACGCCGACATCAACACCCGGCTCTTTCGTTTCCTCGATCTCTACGCGATGGACTCACGCCCGTACCGTTGGCGTTTCAACCTCACGACGGGTGAAACCCGCGAGGGACCGTTGAGCGACGAAGTCACAGAGTTCGGGATGATCAACGGGCGCCACGGCGGTCGGCCGTATCGCTACTACTACTCGGTGGTTCCCACTCCGGGTCGCTTCGAGTTCGACGGCATCACGCGCAACGATCTGCACACCGGAAAGAAGGAGTCGTACTTGTTCGGGCCAGGAGTGTTCGGTAGCGAAACGGTCATGGCCCCGCGCGATGGCGCAACATCGGAAGACGACGGTTACCTGGTCACGTTCACGATCGATGTGAACAACGACGTGTCGGAGTGTCTGGTGTTCGATGCCCAGGGTGTGGCCGAGGGGCCACTGTGTCGTATCCGCCTACCCGAGCGCATCAGCAGCGGAACCCACGCCTGCTGGTCGCCGACCTGAAACCCGAAGAGGTGCACCGATGAGCGATTTCCTACTACCGACCCCTCAGGTGATCGCCGCATACGAAGGCGTGCGGGAGCGAGTGATCGATCTGCTGCGTACGACGCCGGAGCCCGACGGCGATCGCGTGGTACCACACTGTCCGTCGTGGACGGTGCGCGAACTCGCGGCGCACCTCGTTGGTCTTCCCGAAGACATCCTCGCCGGACGCATGGAAGGGGTCACAACTGACGCGTGGACACAGGCCCAAGTCGAGCGCCATCGCGGTGAGTCACTCACTCAGTTGGCCGACGCGTTCGAGGCGTCGATCGAACCGTTCGCCGCGATCCTTCCGCATGTCCCAACTCCCGTGAATTCGCAGATGGTGATGGACGCCGTCACCCACGAACACGATCTGCGGTTGGCTCTGGGTCGCGCCGGGGCTCGTGACTCCGATGCGGTGGCCGTGGCGGTCGGCTGGTTGCTCGACATGGCCGAGAATCGTTCGAGCGGACTCGGGCGACAATTGCAGTCATCGGGCTTGTCGTCGTTCGCTCTGCTGCGCGTGATGAGCGGCCGTCGGGCACCGGCGCAGATCGCAGCACTCGGCCTCGACGCCGACTCCTTGGTCGCGTTACTGGCCGGCACGCCACTGAAGCCGCCTGCCCAGTCGATCGACGAGTGACCCGAGCACGGCGGTTGTCGATTTAGTCAATAGTTGACTAATCTGATCCGATGCGTTTCCGGGCCGTGTTCATTGTCGCGAGCCTGACGATGATCGGGGTCGCCTGCGGAGGCGACGACGCCGAGCGTCGACAACTCGACGTGATGGCAGCCAGTTCACTCGCCACAGCCTTCGAGATCCTCGAATCCGAGTTCGAAGCAGCCAATCCCGACATCGACGTTCGCGTCACGACCGGTTCGTCCAGCAACTTGGCTTTGCAGATCGAGAACGGTGCACCATCCGATGTGTTCGCGTCGGCTGACGAGTCGACCATGACCAAGGTCGCCGACTTCCTCGTTCCCGACTACCGAGTGTTCGCCACCAACCAACTGCAGATCATGGTCGCCCCAGACAACCCGAAGAACATCCGGTCACTCACCGATCTCGAACGCGACGATCTCATAGTGATCACCGCCCAAGAGGGAGTTCCGGTTCGCAGTTACACCGACGAGATGCTCGCTCGAGCCGGTGTCATCGCCAACTTCCGATCGTTCGAAGCCAATGTGGGTGGCATCGTCACCAAGATCACGAACGGTGCGGCCGACGCCGGAATCGTCTACCGAACCGACGTGATCGCCGCTGGTTCGCGGGCATCGGGAGTCGACATCCCCGGCGACCAGAACGTCATCGCTCGCTATCCGATCGCCGTGCTCGCGAACTCGACTCGACGTGACGAAGCCAATGCGTTCATCGCTTTCCTGGACGGCCCCGGACGCGAGACGCTCCGAGATTTCGGATTCGGCAGCCCGTGAAGACCCCGCCTTCGGCGCGTCGCATCCACGACCGAGCACCCTGGCCAGTGGTGGTCGTCGCAACTCTCGCCATCGCTTTCTTCGCCCTCCCTTTCATCGGGTTGTTGGGACGCACCCCGTGGTCCGATCTCTTCGACGTTCTCGGTGAGAGTCGTGTTCGAACCGCCCTGTGGTTGTCGATTCGAACGTCGGTTGCCTCGGCCATCGCATCGTTAGCGTTCGGAGTTCCATTGGCCTGGGTTCTCGCCCGCGGTCGATTCCCCGGACGCAGCGCCGTGCGCGCACTGTGCACGATGTCGATGGTTCTTCCGCCGGTCGTTGGTGGTGTTGCACTCTTCTTCTCGTTCGGTCGCCAAGGGGTGTTCGGACGATTCCTCGACGACTGGTTCTCGTTTCAGTTCACGTTCAGCGTGTGGGGTGTGATTCTCGCGCAGACGTTCGTGGCCATGCCCTACCTCGTCCTCACCGTCGAGGCTGCGATCCGCCAAGCCGACGCTCGTTTCGAGGATGCTGCTCGCTCGCTCGGTGGCTCACGGTGGTACGTGTTCCGACGCATCACGGTTCCTGCCATTCGACCAGCGCTCATCGCCGGTGCCGTCTTGGCCTGGGCCCGTGCACTCGGCGAGTTCGGCGCAACCATCACGTTCGCCGGCAACTTCCCAGGCACCACCCAAACCATGTCGATCGCGACGTATCTGGCTCTCGACACCGATGCACGTGAGGCCTTGGTTCTCAGCGTCGTCATGATCGCCACTTCGTTCGCGGTGCTGTTCGGGCTTCGCGACCGTTGGATGGGCGCAGCAACAGGAATGTCCCGATGACCCTCGACGCCCGGTTCTCAATCGTCCGTCCCACGTTCTCTCTCGACGTCGACGTGAACGTCGCACCGGGCGAAACACTCGCGGTTCTCGGTCCGAACGGTGCCGGCAAGACCACGTTGCTGCGAGCGCTCGCCGGTCTGGCTCCGATCACTCGTGGTTCGATCAGTCTCGACGGCACCGTGCTCGACGATCCTGAACACTCCGTGTTCGTTCCGGTCGAGAAGCGACCAGTGGGTTTCGTGTTCCAGGACTACCTCTTGTTCCCCAACATGACCATCATCGAGAACGTGGCGTTCGGGCTACGCGCTCGCGGAACAGCGCGCGAAGCCGCACGTGCTCGTGCTGGTGAACTGCTCGAATGGGTCGGTCTGAGTGAGCACGCGCAGAAGAAGCCCGGTCAGATCAGTGGCGGCCAGGCGCAACGAGTGGCATTGGCCCGAGCCATGGCGGTGTCGCCGAGATTGCTGCTCCTCGACGAACCGTTGGCTGCTCTCGATGTGACCACTCGCCGATCGGTGCGCACTGATCTGTCACACCTCTTGACCAATGTCGACAGCGCTCGCATCCTCGTCACGCACGATCCTCGCGATGCACGGGTTCTCGCCGATCGGTTGGTCATCATCGAGGACGGCCGCATCGTACAGAGCGGATCATTCGACGGGATCGCGGCCAACCCAGCAACGCCGTACGTGCACGAGTTGCTCGGGGACGTGTCGTGAGTCGGGCCTCACGCAGCGCGAGCGAACTTCTGCTCGGCGAGTGGGCTTGTCTCGGAGTCATCGCCGAGAAGCCGAGCCACGGATTCGCGGTAGCCACTCGTTTGGCGTCCACCGGAGACCTGGGTCGTATCTGGTCGTTGTCGCGACCCCTCACCTACCGCGCCATCGATCAACTCATCGGGCGCGGATATATCGAGACCCGCGGTGAAGAGCCCGGGATCGCCGGTGGCCAGCGCACCGTGCTGCGCATCACTCGCTCGGGGCGGGCCGCTCTCAACGCTTGGCTCACTCTGCCGGTTCCACACCTTCGTGATCTGCGCAGTGAGTTGTTACTCAAACTCGAGATTGGCCAACAGGTTGGAGTTCAGCAGGCCTCGATGCTGAAAGAGCAGCGACGAATCGTCGACGGCATCATCCGTGGTCTCGAAAAGACCATCGACAACGACGACATCGTCACGGCGTGGCGAATCGAATCGGCCGAAGCGGCGCGCCGATTTCTCGACCGGCTCGGCTGACGTCAGTTCTCGACGCCGGCCAGAATGGGCTTGAGCGTGAGTTCGGGTTCGTCACTCATGAGTCGTTGCAGGCGGTACTTGTTCTCGAACAGTGCGACGAGTTCGCCGTCACCGCGCTTGAGAATGCGAATTCCACCGATGCGACGCAAACGTTCGACCGACTCTTCGTCGGTGAGCCGAATGGCCTGGTAGCCCGCCGGCTCGATGCGGCTCGGCGCGTTGAACTCGTGTTCGAGGCGGTGCGCGAACACTTCGAACTGCAATTGACCGACCGCAGCGAGGACGGGGTCGGCGTCACCCATGTCGGGGTCACGCAGAACCTGCACGACACCTTCTTCATCGAGTTGCGACAAACCCTTGCGGAACTGCTTGTACTTGCCGGTGTCGATCGGGCGCGCGGTGGCGAACACCTCGGGTTCGAAGCGCGGAACACCGGGAAACTCCACTCGTGGTCCGGCGTACAGCGTGTCGCCGATCTGAAGTCCGGCGGCGTTGATCAGGCCGATGATGTCTCCGGGATAGGCCCGCTCGATCGTCTCGCGCTCTGAGCCGAATGCGGTCGTGGCGTACTTGGTACCTACCGGCTTACCGGTGCGGGTGTTGGTGACATCCATCGAGCGTTCGAACTCGCCCGAGCACACACGCGCGAAAGCCAAGCGGTCGCGGTGGTTCGGATCCATGTTGGCTTGAACCTTGAAGACGAACGCGGCGAACGGTGCATCGATCGGTCGACCTTCCCCGTTCACGTCGAGACGCGGAGAGGGTGGCGGCGCGTAGTCGACCACGGCGTCGAGCAGCATGCGCACACCGAAGTTGGTGAGGGCCGACCCCACGTACACCGGTGTCGACTCACCGGCGAGGAACGACGGCTCATCGACGTCGGCACCGATGGCGTCGAGAAGGCCACAGCCATCGAGCGCAACCCTCCAGGCGTCGCCTTCCTCCGCAGCGGCCTGTTCGCGACTCACGAATTCCTCCGGTGCCAACGACGCTCCGCGAGCCGTGCGCGTGAAGCGGATGTATTCGCCATTACGGCGATCGATCACACCGCGGAAGTCGCCCGGGATACCGACCGGCCAGGTGACCGGCGTGGGACGAAGACCAATTTGCTCTTCCACCTCGTCGAGCAACTCGAGCGGGTCGCGACCGGCCCGGTCGTACTTGTTGAAGAAGGTGACCACGGGCAGTCGCCGGGTGCGACACACCTGGAACAACTTGAGTGTCTGCGACTCGATGCCCTTGGCGGTGTCGAGCACCATGATCACCGCGTCGACGGCAGCAAGAACGCGATAGGTGTCTTCGGAGAAGTCGCGGTGGCCCGGAGTGTCGAGCAGATTGAACACGTGATCGCGATACGGGAACTGCAGCACGGCCGACGAAATGGAGATGCCACGTTGACGTTCGAGCTCCATCCAGTCGGAGGTGGCTCCACGACGATCGCCGCGCGCGTGCACCGCGCCGGCTTCTTGGATGGCGCCGGCGTACAGCAAGAACTTCTCGGTCAGCGTGGTCTTGCCGGCGTCGGGGTGGCTGATGATCGCGATGGTGCGGCGCTTGGCCGCCTCGGCACGAACGTTCACGACTTCCGACACAGAGATGTGAATCTACCGACTGGGTTCGAGCGCTCACCGTCTACTGTCGAGATGTGACGTCGACCGAATCGCTGGGAACACGCAAGTCGTTTCGCGGCGAAGCCGGCCGACGCGAGTTCATGGCCCAAGTGACGGTCTTCATGGCGCTCATCGCCATCGCGATCGACTTGGTCCTGCCCGCTTTCCCCGAAGTTCGCCAAGCGTTCTCGATGCCATCCGATTCGACTCACGTCACGTGGGTCATCACCGTTTTCTTCTTGGGCATCGCCGTCGGTCCATGGCTCTTCGGTCCAGCGTCCGATCGATTCGGTCGTCGACCGATGTTGTTCGCGAGCCTGGCTCTCTACATCGTCGGAGGACTGCTGTCAGCTCTCGCGAGTTCGTGGCCTCTTCTCATCGCCGCCCGATTCGTGTGGGGAATCGGCGCCGCCGGTCCGCGCACGCTCACCAATGCGATGGTGCGTGATCGCTTCGAGGGCGACGTGATGGCGCGACTGATGTCGTTCATCATGGCGGTGTTCTTGATCGTCCCGATCATCGCCCCGGCCATCGGTGCCGGACTCATCGAGATCTTCCCGTGGCGATCGGTGTTCGTCGCTCCGGTCGTGATCGCCGTTCTCATGGCCGTGTGGGCGTTGCGCCTTCCCGAGACGCTTCCGGTCGAACGCCGACGTCCGTTCACCTGGCGAGCCGTCGGTGAGGCCAGCCGTGAGGTGTTCCGCAATCGAACGACTCTGTCGTTCATGTTCGCCAACATGTTCACCTACGCCATCCTCACCGCGTACCTCGGGGCGTCCGAAGTGATCATGGAAGACGTCTACGAGCGAGGCAATCTGTTCCCACTCTTCTTCGGCGTACTCGGAGTGTTCTTCGCATTGAATTCGCTCAACAACGCGCGACGTGTGAAGAACGTCGGGCTGTATCACCATCTACGTCGTTCGGTTCATTTCGGGTCGGTCGCGGCCATTGCGTTCGTCTTGGTCTCGTTCACCGGTGGCGGTAAGCCGAACTTCTGGATCTTCGCCATCGCTCTCGCCTTGCTGATCCCAGTGGCCCAAGGCCTCGGTCCTCTCGCGAACACCGCCGCCATGACTCCTCTGCCACACATCGCCGGTACCGCATCGTCGGTCATCACCACCATCACCACGGCCGGTGGTGCGTTGCTCGGTGGCGTGGCCAACTCGACCTTCGACGGCACGGTGCGCTCGTTCGCCGCGTGGTCCACCGGCTTCTTCGCTCTGTCCACCTTGCTGATTCTTCGAGCCACCCGCGAGGTTTCACCCACATGACCCGCCAACCCGCCGTCTTCATCGGTCATGGCAGCCCCATGAACGCACTCGAGTCGAACCGATTCACCAATCGTTGGCGCGAGTTCGCGGCCACGCTGCCCATGCCGCGCGCCATCGTCACCGTGTCGGCTCACTGGTATATCAACGCGACCGCCGTCACCGCGATGCAGACACCGCGCACCATCCACGACTTCTACGGCTTCCCCGACGAATTGTTCGCGTTCGATTACCCGTGTCCGGGCTCCAACGAGGTCGCCCGCGAAGTGGTGGACGCTCTCGCCCCCGTGTGGGTCGGACTCGACACCGACAGTTGGGGGATCGACCACGGCACCTGGTCGGTGCTCGCACACATGTTCCCAGCCGCCGAGGTGCCGGTGCTGCAGTTGTCGATCGACGCCACCAAGTCGTTCACCGATCACGTAGCACTCGGTGCGAGCCTCGCAGCGCTACAAGATGCGAACATCCTCGTTCTCGGC
>VERK01000053.1 GCA_018882725.1 Actinomycetota bacterium
TTTCACGACCGTCTGCTGCTTCACCGGCGCAGGCGCCGCTGCAGTGGCGGCTACTGCGGGGTCGATCTCGCCAGCGGCTGCTGCCGCTTGTGCAGCAGCAGCAAACCCGCCGGCCTGGGGCACATCGTCGCTCGACGACTGCTGGAGGTTCTGCACCACGGGTGCCGGCGCCTCCTGACGAACCACCTGCACGTGCATCACGTACTTCACGAAGTCCTGGGCGATGCCCTTCATCATCTGCCCGAACATCTCGAAGCCTTCGCGCTGCCACTCGGTGAGCGGGTCCTTCTGGCCCATCGCGCGCAGGTTGATGCCTTCCTGGAGGTAGTCCATTTCCTCGAGGTGCTCGCGCCAGCGCTGGTCGATGATGCGCAGCATGACCTGCCGTTCGATTTCGCGCATCACGGACTCGCCCAGTTCGGCCTCGCGCTTGGCGTAGAACGTCGCCGCGTCGGCCATCACGATGTCGTACATGCCATCGGTGCCATCGGAATTCTCGAGCTGGGCAACGGTGACGGCGGTCGGCCAGTAGGTCGACAGTTCCCGCACCAGGCCGTCGAGGTCCCATTCATCGTCGGCCTCGGTGAGACAGTACGTCTCGATGAGGCCGTCGACGGCCTCGGACAGGTACTCCATCGCGGCGGCCCGCAGGTCGAGACCTTCGAGAATCTGGTCGCGGCGCTGGTAGATGACCTTGCGCTGCTCGTTCATCACCTCGTCGTACTTGAGGACGTTCTTGCGGATCTCTCCGTTGCGCTGTTCGACCGTTGTCTGTGCCCGCTCGATGGCCTTCGTGACCATCTTCGCTTCGATGGCCTCGTCGTCGGGCATGGCGCGCCCCATCACCCAGCTGAGCGCTCCCGTGGCGAAGAGTCGCATGAGCTCGTCGTCGAGCGAGAGGTAGAAGCGTGACTCCCCCGGGTCTCCCTGACGACCCGCGCGACCACGCAGCTGGTTGTCGATGCGTCGACTCTCGTGCCGTTCGGTGCCGAGCACGTAGAGGCCACCGAGCTTGCGAACTTCGTCGCCTTCCTTGCCGCACGATTCCTTGAACTCGGCGAGCAGTTGCGCGTAGCGCGCCTGGGCCCGCTCACGCTGCTGGCGGTAGTCGTCGGGCATCTGGTCGAGTGGCATGGGTAGGGCAAACTCGTCGGCCAGCGTTTCGGCCGAGAATCCTTCGGACAAAACCGCCTGACGGGCAAGACCTTCGGGGTTGCCCCCGAGAAGGATGTCGACGCCGCGACCCGCCATGTTGGTGGCGACGGTGACGGCGTGCAGGCGGCCGGCCTGCGTGACGATCTGGGCTTCGCGGGTGTGCTGCTTGGCATTCAGAACCTCGTGGGGAATGCCGCGCTTGTTCAACTGACGCGAGAGATATTCGCTCTTTTCGACGCTGACGGTGCCGACGAGAACGGGTTGGCCGACGTTGTACTTCTGGACGATGTCGTCGACGACTGCATTGAACTTGGCGACTTCACCCTTGTAGATGAGGTCGGCCTGGTCGACGCGGGCCACCGACTTGTTGGTGGGAATCGGCACGACCTGCAAGCCGTAGGTGTTGACCAGTTCGGCGGCTTCGGTTTGTGCCGTTCCGGTCATGCCGGCCAACTTGTCGTACATGCGGAAGTAGTTCTGCAGCGTGATCGTGGCGAGGGTCTGGTTCTCCTCTTTGATCTTCACGCCTTCCTTGGCTTCGACGGCCTGGTGGATGCCCTCGCTCCAACGGCGACCCTCGAGGATGCGACCGGTGAACTCGTCGACGATCTTCACTTCACCGGCTTGGACGATGTAGTCCTTGTCGCGGCGGTAGAGCTCCTTGGCCTTGAGGGCCACCTGCAACTGGTGCACGAGGTTGCGCTGAACCTCGTCGTACAAGTTGTCGAGCCCGAGCTCTTGTTCGACGCGTTCGATGCCGGCCTCGGTGGGCATGACGACACGCTTGTCTTCTTCGACTTCGTAGTGCTCGTCGCGCTTGAGTCCGCGCACGATGGACGCGAATCGGTAGTAGAGCTGAGCGGCGTCGGCGACACGACCCGAGATGATGAGCGGAGTTCGCGCTTCGTCGATGAGGATCGAGTCGACTTCGTCGACGATCGCGAACACGTGACCGCGCTGGACCTTGGTTTCCTTTGTGCCGGCCATGTTGTCGCGCAGGTAGTCGAAGCCGAACTCGTTGTTGGTGCCGTACGTGACGTCGGCGGCGTAGTTGATGCGCTTTTGTTCGGGGCGATCCTGCACACCCGGGATCACGAGCCCGACGTTGAGCCCCAACCAGCGATGGACCTGACCCATCCACTCGGAGTCGCGTCGCGCCAAATAGTCGTTGGTGGTGATCTGATGAACTCCGCGACCCGAGAGTCCGTTGAGATAGGCCGGGAGCGTGGACACCAGGGTCTTGCCTTCTCCGGTCTTCATTTCGGCGATCCAACCGAAGTGCAGCGCGGCACCGCCCATCATCTGGACGTCGTAGTGGCGCTGGCCGATGGTTCGGCGACCCGCCTCACGAACCACCGCGAAGGCCTCGATCAAGAGATCGTCGAGCGACTCACCGCGCTCGAGGCGCTGGCGGAACTCGGCGGTCTTGCCGCGTAGGGCATCGTCGCTGAGCGACGTCAGGGCGGCCTCTTCGGCGTTGATGTCGGGAACCAGACCTTCGAGGGCCTTGAGTTTCTTGCCTTCACCGGCCCGAAGAATGCGGTCGAGGATCGCCATGCGGAGGTCGAGCCTACCTTTCGGCCTGGTCGGACCGGGGTCCGCCCACTTGGCGCTCGACCTCGGCCACACACCAAACTTCCCTGGTGGCAACCATCGACACCGTCATCTTCGACCTGGGCGGTGTGCTGTCGTTGTCTGGTCGGGCCATCGACGTGGCTCGCCGCTTCCCGAGCCATCCGCCCGAGGTCGTGATGAACGTCCTGATGGGCGATTACGCGACCGACCACGACCATCCATGGCACCGGCTCGAGCGTGGAGAAATCTCGATGACCGAGTACCGCGAGGCGGTGGCTCCGCTGATCGCCGCCGCGGGATTGGTGGCCGCCGAGCCTCCGCCCGAATTCAAGAACCGAACCGGCGTGAACTTCGCCTTCGTCCGCAGTGAGCCGATGTTCGCTCTCGTCGACGATCTTCGGGCCAACGGCTTGCGCGTCGGCGTGCTCACCAACAATGTGCGCGAGTTGCGATCACGTTGGTGGGACCTCGTCGACTTCCCCAGTTTGTTCGACGACATCGTCGACAGTCACGAAGTCGGATTGCGCAAGCCGAACGCCGCGATCTATCACTTGGCTCTCGAGCGCTTGGGCGCAGCCTCCGAGCGAACCGCGTTCCTGGACGACATGTTGGTGAACGTGAACGCGGCGCGAGCGGTGGGCATGCACGGGGTGTTGGTGGAAGACGATCAGTCGGGTGCGATCGCCGCGGTGCGCGACTTGGCCGGCATCTGACGGCGATCGGGTGTGGCGGCGGCCGCGAGTGTGGTGACATCGGCCCAACCGGCCGAACCAAGAGCGTGAGCGGCTGCACGCAGTGTGGCTCCGGTGGTGACGACGTCGTCGATCACGAGAACGTTCATGGGAGTGCGCGTGGGGCGGGCGCGGAAGGTTGGGCCGCTCAAACGCGCTTGGCGTGAGCGACCAGTTTGCGACGGACCCGTCTCACGCACGAGCAGACACCGACACGGCAGACGGAGATCACGGGCGACCAGCCGAGCGATCAACTCGGCCTGATCGAAACCACGACGCCGACGGCGCGGCGCCGACGTGGGAGCCCAGGTGACGACGTCGAACGTGCGACCGTCGGCACGAACGGCCCGAGCGAGTTCGGCCGCGAGCGCGCGAGCCGCCGACTGGCGTCCGCGGAACTTGAGGTCGGACACCAACTGGCGCACGGAGCCGTCGTACACGAGCGCGGCGTTGTGGACTGACGGCGGTGACGACGGAAGACCGCGGCAGTCGGGACACAGCCGGGTGAGCGAACCCGACCAGGTGTCGCGGTCGCGGTGGGGTTGAACCCGGAACATGTGGTGGCAGTGCGGGCAGCGCAGGGCGGTGAACATGTCCCCACCCGACCACAGGGGTGTGGCACCCCGTGAAACGCGCTGTTCAGGCGGTCCAGAGGGCGCGGAGTCGGGGTTCGGGGTCGGCGATCTCCTCGCACTGCACATCGAAGCGCCACGTGCGCCGGCTCTCCAGGTCGTACGGCGACCACGCCACGCTTCCGTCAGTCGCGAACGACAACACCTGTGCGGCCACCTGATCGGCCACGACCGCCCGATCGGCGCCGTCGCCCGTGAACAACTCCACGCCGGGCTGATCGAGATTGTGGAACGTGAACGGAATGTCGATCGCATGACACGACCCGAGAACTCCACCGAACGCCGGGCTGGCCCACGTGAACCAATACATGTGCGTCGGCGTCCCCGCCTTCGCGCGCTTCTCGGCCAGACGAATCGCACGCTGTCGGAATCCCTCGTCGGTCTGTGCCGCCATCACCAACTGCGCATCGGTCTCACCGGGACGATGTTCGCGATACAACTCGATGGCCTCGTCGACTCGGTTGGGCAACATGCCCGAGAAGAACTTGCGCATCTTGGTGTCGTCCATCGACGCCGCATCGGGAGAGAACGCCCCGAACAAACGATTCTCGTCACGCGTTGTTCCGACCACCAGGTGGGCCGGATGGTCAGCCGCTGCACTCACGATTTCCCGAGGCAACCCGGCACCCGGCCAGGTGGGTGCGAAGTAATCGAACGCCCGGCCGTTCTCGGCCACCACTGCTGCTTGCGCGGCGAGAAGTTGATCGCTCGTCAACGCACGAAGGTCGTCATCGTGAGCGACACCAGCGGCCTGAAGGAACTTCGCAGCCAACTCATCACCGCGCTCCGCGTTTCGGTACTGACCGATCGACGGGCTCATCGACCACACCTTGTGGAACAATCCGGCCGACAACGGTGATGCCATCAGCGCAACCACGCTCGATCCGCCGGCCGACTCACCGAAGATCGTGACATTGCTCGGATCGCCGCCGAATGATGCGATGTGTTTCTGCACCCAGCGCAACGCTTCGATCTGATCGAGGAGTCCAAGGTTGTTGTCGCGGAAGAATCCGAACACGCCGAGCCGGTAGTTGATCGACACCACGACCACATCGCCACGACGCGCCAAAGACGACCCGTCGTACCACGGGGTCGACCCTGAGCCGTTGACATATGCCCCACCATGGATCCAGACCAGCACCGGTCGAGGCGTCGCCATCCCACCCACGGTCGACGGCGGGACGAACACCCCGAGGCTGAGGCAGTCCTCGTCCATGGGAGGCAGGGCCGCACCCATGGTGGATTCGAGGAGGCCGGGCGCCTGCGGGCAGATGGGGCCGTGGCGGGTGGCATCCCGCTCCCCGTCCCACGGAGCCTCGGGAATCGCCGGGGCGAACCGATCGGCTCGCGCGTAGCGAAGGCCCAGGAAGGCCCCGGTGCCATCAGGTCGGGCCACACCCTTCACCAGCCCCGATGGGGTGTCGAGAAGGAGGGACGAGGTCGTGGGCGCGTCGAAGGACGAAATCTGAGTCACCGGCGAACAGTAATCCGCAACAAAAGTGCCAGGTTCGCTCGGCCCCGATCTCTCGACCCGTGAGGTGAGCACCGTGCCCGCTTCTTGACGAGCCCTAATCGAATGGAGTTCTAATGGTTGATACATTCCCCAAGGCGGCCCGACGGGACAGACCCGTGGCCGCGAAGAGAGCGAGGGGGACCATGCGTCGCATCTGGTCGGCCACGATCATGGCCGGAATTCTGTTGATCGGCGCCGCGTGTAGCGGCGGAGACAAGGACAGCGAGAGTTCGAGTGGCGGCGGGCGCAAGTTGTTCCAGCCCGCCGGCGTGGTGGGTCCCGACTCCTTCGCCCCCACCTTCGAACTCACCCAGTACGACGTCGATCTGTCGGCGCTGTCGGATGGGACGGTCGACGGCTCGGCCCCGGGCCTATACGCCGGCCGCACCTACGGCGGTACCGGTACGAACATCTGCGACATCGAAGCGATGATCCGCTTCCTCACCTATTACGAAGACCGCGGGCGCGCCTGGGCCGGCGTGCAGGGAATCACGTTCGAAGAACTTCCCGACTATCTGCGCAGCCTCACCCCCGTGTACGCGTTGCAGAACTTGAACGTGCAGATGTTCGGATTCAAGAACGATCAGGCGTACGGCTACGACGCGGTGATCGCGGCCGGAACGGCCATCCTCATCGACGATCAGGGCATGCCGCGCGCTCGCTGCGCCTGCGGCAATCCGCTGCTCGCGCCGAGCGAAGAACAACCCACCGAGGATTCGGTGCCGCCCGGCGACTCGAGCCCCGACATCACCACGGCCGAAGACCCGCCGAGCTCCGACGTACCCGGTGACCAGCCCGGCGGCGGTGACCAGCCCGGTGGCGGTGACCAGCCCGGTGGCGGTGACCAGCCCGGTGGCGGTGACCAGCCCGGTGGCGACCCGGTGTGTCCGGAGGAATTCGAAGGCAATGAGTTCGTCGACGCCAACGGCGTCCTATGGAAGTGGGTCGACGGAAACGGCGACCCGGCCGACTCCGATCATGGCGCTCACTGGTACGACGCCGCGACCGACACGTACAAGTCGACACAAGAACTCGACGAAGCCTTCGTCAACTGTCCCGGCCCGAACGATCAGCCTGGTGGCGGACAGCCCGCTTGCCCCGAACTGCTCGTGGCCGGCTGGACCGACTACGGCGCACCGAACGGCGACGTGTGGCATTACGACCAAGCACTCGGCGCCTGGATCAACCTCACTGACCCGGCCGCAGCTCCGATCGACAGCGTGGTCGACCTTCCCGGTTGGCGTGACAACTGCGACGACGGCCGTCAACGACAAGTCGACCCGGTGTGTCCGCAACTCCTCATCGGCGGTGGCTGGACTCCGTATCTCGACATCAACGGTGACGAATGGCAGTTCGACCCGGCCAACAACTGGTGGAAGAACGTCACGGCCAATCCCACTCCCGATCCGGTCACCGACATGAACCTCATGCCGGGCTGGACCGAGTTGTGCGGCGAGGATCAGCCTCGTCAGCCGATCGACGAATGCCCGCCGAACAAGGCCAACGTGGGCGACATCTGGAATGCCCCCGACGGCCGCAAGTGGCAGTTGTGGCTCGATGGCCCCGCACTCGTGTGGGACGAACTCACCACGCCTGATCTTCAAGAAGGTGTCCCCTACGCCGATCTTGTGATCCTCTACAACTGTGCTCCTCCCTTCGAGGAGGGCCAGCCCGAATGCCCGCCGTCCAAGCCGATCGCCGGACAGACGTGGATCGACACCCTCGGCAACACCTGGACGTTCGACAACCACACCGGTGGCGTCTACGGCTGGGACAACGCCACGACCGCCGACGTCGAGTTGATCAAGACGGAACTTCTCCCCAATCAGCCCGACGGGTGTGGACCAGAAGTGTTCGAGGACCCGTGCCCCGAACTCCAGCCGCGCCCCGGTGCGGTCTGGGTGAACCCGAACAACGGTGACGTCTGGACGTGGGTGTTCGAACAAGGCCTGTGGGTCAACGACTCCGATCCGACGCAGCCCGCGATCACCAACACCGCATTGTTGCCCGGTTATCGCGAGACGTGCATGCCCCCGTGTCCGCCCATCAACATCGGCCCGGGCGAGCAGGCGCACTGGATCGACCCGTTCACCGGAACCCTGTGGGTCTGGTCCGAAGGTCAGTGGGTCAACACCGACGACAAGTCGCAGACCCTGGCATCGACATCCGATCTTCCGGGCTGGATGAACCTCTGCGCGCCGCCGTGTCTTCCCGGTATCGGGGTTCCGGAGAACAGTTTCGTTCTCGACGACGAGGGGCAGCCCGAGTCGAACCCCGACGCCAACGATCAGAGCGGTGACGATGCCGACAAGGCGGTCACGGTCGAACCCGCCAAGGGCGACATCGAGATCGCTCCGATCAACGAAGACCTCGTCGACGGAACCAAGGCTCCGCTCGACCTGTGCAACCCCGAAGGCTGCATCGAACCGAACGCCACGCCCGAGATCGGACACGTGTACACCGACAACCGCGGTGTGCGTTGGACCTACGTGGCCGACAACGTGTGGCAGTCAGAATCCGGCGAGGTGGTCGACAACGCCCTCCTCATTCCGGGTTATCGCGAGAACTGCTTGCCCGATGACGATCCGTCGGACGATCCGTGTCCTCCCGAGTTCGAGAACGCCAAGTACGTCGACTCGAACGGAGTTCTCTGGACCTGGGTCGGCGGCAACTCCGACCCAGCCGAATCCGATCACGGTCGTCGTTGGTACTCGGAAGCGAGTGGCTCGCCCGAGTATCGCGCGACGATCGAACTCGAGACGTACTTCGATGACTGCCCGCCGCCCACCGATCCCGAGATCGTGCCGCTGGCATCGTCCATCGATGTCGACGTTCGCGTACAAGGACCGGTCTGCGTCGGCGACACCGTGCAAGTCGTGATGTTCGCCGTGCCGTCCGAAGGTGAACGGATCACCGAGTACAAGATCACGGTCAACGACGAGGGCGACGGCTCGAATCAGGAGAACGCAACGACGTTCACCGACTCGTTCGTCCCCGATGCCGTGGGTGAGTACAAGGTTCTCGGAATCGCCGCTGATTCGAGTGGCAAGTCCGGTCAGGACACCGAGTTCGTGAAGGCCATCGATTGTGCCGACCCGCAAGATCAGGGTCAGCCGAGCGACGGGGGCACGACGACCACGGCTGCTCCGGCCCCAACGACCACAACGGTGGCCCCCAAGCCCACGACAACCGTCGCCAAGACCAACAATCCGCCCAAGATCACACTGAGCACCAAGTCACCGTGTGTCGAGGCCGGATCGGAAGGTCCCACCAAGGTGAGCGTGACCGTCACCGTCAGTGACGCCGACGGCGACACCGTGGCCGTGGTTGTGAAGGGTTCGTCCCCCAATCGCACGATTCCGTCGCAGAGCACTCAGGTGGTCGGTTCCGGCTCGGGCACCTACTCGTTCACCGTCGACTTCAGCGATCGCGGCACCACCATCACCATCGATGGCCAAGCCGATGATGGCAAAGCGAAGTCGAATGCGAGCCTCAGCATCAGGGTGACGAACCCCGGTGGATGTGGCCAGAGCACGACGACGGCCACGACGACAACCGCAGCCCCGAAGGCAACGACCACGACAACGGCAGCCCCGAAGGCAACGACCACGACAACGGCAGCCCCGAAGGCGACCACGACCACGACCGCAGCACCGAAAACTTCGACGACGACGGCCGCGCAGAACACGCCAGGGCAGTTGTCTCTCACCTCGAAGTGCGTCCAGATCGGACCTCAGGGTTCGGGCACGGTCACGTTCACGGTCTCCGACGCGGATGGCCTGAAGAGTTGGTCGATTTCCCAGCCGAACGTGACCCTCAAGGTTTCCTTGAGCGCCGACGGCAAGACGGGCCAGTTCGCCGCCAGCCCCGTCATCAAGGACGACATGGGCAAGTCCTGGATCATCAGCGTGGTGGACGGCAAGGGAGTGCCCGGTCAGTATCAGCTGATCGTTCCCGCGATCTGCGGCTGACCTCGATCAGTCCGAGAAGTGGTGCTGAGGGCCCGGGCAACCGGGCCCTCAGTGCTTTCTCACCTCGACGGTGACACTTGGCCGCTTGTCGAAACGTGGCAGGAACCTCTGCACCAACGGTCCGATCCCAAAGGTGAAGGCGATGGTTCCGAGACCGACCGGTCCACCCAAAGCAACACCCGCGATCAACACCGTGATCTCCACACCGGTGCGCGCGAGTCGAATACTGATTCCGCGCTCCGACAGTCCGAGCATCAGTCCGTCTCGTGGACCCGGACCGAGACCTGCGCCGATGTAGAGCGCCGAGCCGAGTGCGACGATCAGTAGACCCGCGACCATGAGTCCGAGTCGGCCCACGATGTGATCAGGATGCCCCACGATCGGTTTGGTCAGATTCACCACCAGTCCGATCTCGATGGCATTCAGGATCGTTCCCAAACCGGGCTTCTGTTTCAGGGGAATCCAGAGCAACAGCAGCAACACGCCGACACCGATGATCACATTGCCGATCGGAACGTCGAGCTTCTCGGACAGACCCTTGTGGAACACGTCCCACGGGGCCAGTCCGAGTTCGGCCCGGATGAAGAAGGTGATCCCGAGCCCGAACAAGAAGAGCCCGGCCACGCACCGGACGATTCGTTCGGGGAACGAGACGCGCATCAGTAGCGGTAGTGATCGGGCTTGAAGGGGCCCGATGGGTTGACTCCGAGGTAGTCGGCCTGTTCGTCGGTCAACTTGGTGAGCTTCACGCCCAGGGCATCGAGGTGCAGTGACGCCACCTTCTCGTCGAGGTGCTTGGGCAGCACGTACACACCGAGTGGGTACTTCGACAGGTTGTTGAACAACTCGATCTGCGCGATCACCTGATTGGAGAACGAACACGACATCACAAAACTCGGGTGGCCGGTCGCGCAACCGAGGTTCACCAGTCGACCCTCGGCCAACACGATGATCGAATGGCCGTCGGGGAACGACCATAGATCGGTGCCGGGCTTCAGCTCGTCACGGGTCGCACCGCTGCGCGCCAGGCCGGCCATGTCGATCTCCGAGTCGAAGTGGCCGATGTTGCACACGATTGCGTTGTGCTTCATCTTCTCCATGTGCTCGACCGTGATGATGTGGTCGTTGCCGGTGGCTGACACGAAGATGTCGGCGGTACGGCTGACCTCATCGAGGGTCGTGACCTGGTAACCCTCCATCGCGGCCTGGAGTGCGTTGATCGGATCGATCTCGGTGACGATCACGCGAGCACCCTGGCCACTCAATGCTTGAGCGCACCCCTTACCCACGTCACCGTAGCCACACACCACTGCGACCTTGCCGGCCAACATCACGTCGGTCGCGCGGCAGATCGCATCGACGAGCGAGTGACGGCAGCCGTACAGGTTGTCGAACTTCGACTTGGTGACCGAGTCGTTCACGTTGATGGCCGGGAAGAGCAACTCGCCGCGCTCGTGCATCTTGTAGAGGCGCATCACGCCGGTGGTGGTTTCCTCGGTGACACCA
>VERK01000054.1 GCA_018882725.1 Actinomycetota bacterium
CACGTGGGTCACGTGATCGTCAACCCCGATGGCCATCGCTGCGGTTGCGGCGCACGCGGTTGTCTGGAAGCCGAGGCGTCGGGCATCGCGATCGAGGCGATCACCGGTCGCCCACCCACGCAGCCCACCTACGACATCATGCAACGCACGGGTCGCATGGTCGGCTTGGCTGTGGCGAGTGTGTGCAACTTCTTCGACTTGAAGTTGGCGGTGATCGGCGGTGGGGTCGCGCTCGGCTTCGGTCCCACGTTCTTCGCCAGTGCACAAGAGGTGCTCGACGAACAGTGTCGTCTCGACTTCTCGAAGGGTGCTCGCGTGGTGCCGGCGCGTCTCGGTGATCGCGGACCACTCGTGGGCGCCGCGGCGGTTGCCTGGCGCGGGCTCAACCGCGACGCGAATCAACCACCGAACGCTCGATAGACCACTTCGGCTGGGCCACGTCCGATGCGGTGGTGCCACCACGATCCGAAGGCAATGGCCACGATCCAGAAGCCGAGTGCGAAGAGCAGCGCCGCGGACACACTCGACAGCGAGACCCAACCTGTCCACTCCACGAACACGTAATAGACGAGGACGTGCAAGAGGTACAGCGACAACGTGAGTTGGCCGGCTCGTTGGAACGGCACCACGACGCGTGACGTACTGAAGTGCTCGGCCAGGCTCACGATCGAGATGGTGGCCAGAACGGCAATGGCCAACGTGGCCGCCGTGTGAGGGAGGCTGCGTTCGAACGTCTGCATCGACGTGAGCGACCACACCACCGAGTTCTCACGGGCGCTGCCGGCATCGAGAATCGTCGACGCGACGTAGATGCCCACCGCCGCGCCGAAGCACACCGAGGCGACGCGACCGCGCCACTGCGTGAGTGTGTTCAGATGCCGGCCGATGACGATGCCCGCACACAGATAGGTGAGCCAGGGAAACACCGGGTGGGTGTAGTCGAGGAACGCACGGACCACGAGATCTTGCAGCGATTCGATGGGTGTGGAGTTGATCCAGTCGTCGTAGTGGCCGTTCTCGTAGCGCCAGTTCAGGATCGTGCGTACCGTCGTGGCGATCAGCGCCGATCCGGCACCGACAACCACCAACCATCTGGTCGACAGCGTGAACAGCACGGTGGCGAGCAAGAAATATGCGCCGTAGAAGAACAGGATCGTTCCGGGCCAGTGGAAGTCGAGGAAGTAGCCGACAACCAAGAGAAGGAGTCCGCGGCGGGCCAAACGCAAACGGGCGACACGGCGATCGGTCGCATCACCGACGCGGGCGCGGTTGGTGAGCAACGTGATGGAGATGCCGGCCACCACGACGAAGGTGGCGGCGAAGCGGGTCGACAGAACTCCGGTGTACGGATCGAGAAGCCGCTCGAGGAACGACGGGTCGAAGTCGATCTCGTAGATCGCCCCCACGTAATTCATGACCACGACGCCGATGAGGGCGACGGCCCGAGTTACATCGAGGCCGATGAGACGTGGCGATCCGGAGTTGGTGGTGCCGGCGGCCGGCCGATCGAATTGCGTCATCGCCAGTCGACGTGATCGGGCTGAGTCGTGATGAGCGGACGCTGCACGTCGACGAACTCACCGACTTGTGGTGAGGGCTGACCATGCGGCGCCAAGACGAGCGTGGTGTGCATGTGCGGAGCTTCCACCAACACCAGTCGCTGTCGACCGAAGTGGAACGGACTGCGTCCATCCGGGAGGGGAGCGACTCCATGGGTCGATCCACAACCGACCATGAGCAGCGTGCCCGCGGTGGACACGGTGGACGCGTGATAGCCGACCACCGCACCCGCGTCGACCGGTCGCGCATCGAGCACATCGGCGCGCAGATGAAACATCGACTTGTCGCCGTGCCACAGCGACGTGCCGAGTCTGAGTCGCCACTGACGCGTGGGTTCGGCCGCACGTAACGCGTCGTAGTCGTCGACGGACACGTGGCTCACCCACGCGGTGTATCGCGCATCGATGTGGCGAAGAAGACTCGCGATCTCGTTCGCGTGGTCGGCACTACTGCCCGCGAGGGGTGGATGAATCGACACACCCTCCACGGCGTGGCCGGCCCGCTCGCATTCGTCGATCAAGGTGGCGGCTTCGGCCACGGGCATTCCGTAGCGATTCATCGACGACCGGATCTTCACCAGCACCTGACGTGGGGTGCGTCCGAGGGCGGCCAGATGAGCCATCGAGCCAACGGTGAGAATGGCGTCGGCGCGGGCCACTGAGGTCACGTCGAGAGCGGGGGTGAGGACCACCGCGGTGACCCCCTGCGGCACGTCGGCCAGTTCGTGCACGGTGCCCACGGCCAGGACGTCGGCCAGGCGACTGGCCCGGTCGGCCAGCCACCGTCGGCCCAGGCCATAGCCGTTGCCCTTCACGACGGGGACCAGACCCGACACGCGACCGGCTACGCCATCCACGTGGCGGTTCCAGGCGGTGCGGTCGACCTCGAGCGACAGGGTCACACTGCGACGCTACCGACCACCTAAATCCGACTTGTTAAGTCAGGAATCGACTCCTAACCTGACCGGCATGTCGGAATCACCCGTGAAGCGCTTCTTTTCCTTCCCCAATCCGGTCAACGAGACCTCGGCCCGCCTGGTGGCCACCGGGGTGGTTCTGCAGTCGGTCCTCTTCCTCGTGATCCGCGAGTGGTGGGTGCTCGTGCCGCTGGCCTACGGCTTCGTGGCTCGCGTCCTCACCGGCCCCACGCTCAGCCCGCTCGGAACTCTGGTCACCAAGGTGATCACACCGCGACTGTCGATCGAGCATTCGTTCGTGCCCGGTCCGCCCAAGCGGTTCGCACAGGGAATCGGCGTGGCGTTCTCGGTCACCGCGCTCATCGCATCACTCGCCGGGGCCAACACTCTCGCCGTGATCGTGATCGTGGGTTTGCTCGGTGCGGCGAGTCTGGAGGCTTTCGCGGGCTACTGCCTCGGTTGCAAGATCTTCAATCTGCTCATTCGCGCTGGCGTGGTGCCCGAGAGCATCTGCGAAGAGTGCGCCGACATCACCGGTCGGCTCAGTCGAACTGCGGTGTGATCGCGCCCCAGCGGCCGTTCGCACGCGATCTGACGATGCCCCGCCAGACACCCGTGCAGTAACTCGCGTCGTCGAGCGCTTTCAACAACACGTAACGGAGTAGATCGACGTTCGGCTTGCTGGCGACCCAGTGAAGCGTGCTCGGAACCGTGAGCGCCATCAGTAGTGCGCGTCGGGCGCGCGGGAAGAACAGAGCCAGCACGATGGCGATGGGCAACCAGGCGCGTGTGATTGCCGAGGCGACCAAGCGGCCGGCGTGCAGGTTTCCGCGACCAGCCAAACGTAAGGCGATACCACGTCGATCGGGCGCGTCGCCCAACTTGCGCAACAGCAGCGCCCAGGACGTGGCGGCCACCATCGCTCCGGCGTCGGGACGACCCCAACCGACGAGACCCCACGCACCAGCGCTCCAGCGGTTGATCTTGAGCGGTGTGACGGCACCGCGGTGTCGTGCGGCCAGTGATGCGGCGGCCGAGCCGTAACCCACACGCTGACGCACCCACGCTTCGAACGAACCGCGTGGACGGTGGGTCACCTCAGCCAGTGGCTCGTAGCGCACCATGTGCCCGGCCTCGACCGCTCGCCAGACGAAGTCGACGTCTTCGCCATAACGGAACGACTCGTCGAAGCCACCAAGTTGTTCGAACGTCGAACGGCGCACGGCCAGAGCGGCGGCCGGAACGTACGACACCCGGGTGTTGGGTTGTACCCGCGCCGGTTCGGTGCCGAGATCGAGCGGCGACTCGGCCGTTTCGTAGCGCTCGAGCAACGATGGCCCGTCGACACTGCGCACTCGCGGTGCGACCGCCGCCACGTGACTGTCGGTGAAGTGTCCGAACATGACCACCGCGTCGTCACTCCACTGCGTGTCGGCATCGACGAACAAGATGAACTCGGTGTCGACGAGGGCAGCACCGGTGTTGCGCGCGGCCGCTGGCCCTCCAGAGTGTTCGCGGCGCACCACCAACGCGCCGTCGAGCGGAGCCAGTTCGAGCGGTGAACCGTCGTCGACCACGATCACCTTGGCGGCATCGTGAAGCGACGAGACCAGTACTTGCAGATCGACGTGTCGTTCGTTGTGAGCCGGTATGACGACGGTGACCGTCGACAAGTCGAACGTCGCCTCCGGAATCGGGTGAACGGCCCCGGCGTCGACGAACCGAGTGGTGAGTTGTTGCGACTCGTTCGGAGCGTCTCCGGTGGCTTCGAGTGCATCGGCCAAATTCGATCCGGCTGGCCCGAGGCGGAACAACCGCAGAGGCGAACCGGCGACGATGGTGTCGTTGTTGGAGCCGTCGGAGTTGCGACTGCGGACGCGCCACCACGACGAGTCGGGCCGATAACGCGTCACGACGGCTCCGGCCAGATGCGTCGACAGGTGGCGGTGAGATCCTCGAGCCAACGCTGGAAGATGCGCTCTCCGTCGGCCGGGTTGGCGTGGCGCGGATCGCCCAAGACGCCGTTCGCCGACACCGAACGAACGCCCTCGCGTCGCAACTGTTCGGCCAGCGCCGACACCGCGCGCACGTTGCCGCGTTCGGCAGCGTCCATGTTGACGAGTTCGGGTGCGAGGTAGAGCATCACCGAAGTTTCGGTGAAACCGGCGTGGGCGTCGTCGGTGGCGTCGGCCGTGGGTGACCAGAAGAACACCGCGCGACCTTCGTCGTGCAGCGTTCGTGAGGCGGCGGCCAACGCATCGGCGTTGCCACCGTGTCCGTTCACGAACACGACTCCGCGAGCCCAATCGGCCGAACGCGCGAGCTCGATCAAGAGAGCCGCCGTGGTGGGCGTTCCGATGGAGAGAGTGCCGGGAAACCCACTGTGTTCACCACTGGCTGCCACGCCAATGGAGGGTGCGATCACGCTGTCGATGTTGAGCAGCGATTGCAGCTCGTCGCACAACGCTTCGGCGATGCGCGTGTCGGTGTCGAGGGGAAGGTGCGGGCCGTGTTGCTCGAACGATCCGACCGGCACCAGAACGACGGGCGCCGACAGATCGGCGACCTCGGTCCAGGTCATCCGAGATAACCCCACTCGCGCAGTGTGCTGACGATTCGAGCCGCCGCGGCGGGCGGATCGAGCACCACGGTTTCCGATCGGCCGGTGGCGGCACCGGCGTCGGTGAGCGAACGAACACGGTCGAGAGCCGACGCGCCGACTGGTGCGGCCAGGGCCCGAGCGCGCGGACGGAACGGCTTCTCGTCGACGGTATCGACGACCGATGACGGACCGGTGATCACGTCGATGGTCGCGGTGTCGGCGGCCAGGACTCCGCGCAACGACGCTCGACGCAGTCGAGCGGTGGAGCCCTCCACCGACAACACGGCCGGGCCCGACACGCGCACGATCTCGCGGCGAGCACCGTCGAGACGGCGCACCACTGTCATTGCATCATCGGCGATCGTTACGTCGATGAGGCCGAGGGCCTGGCCGATTCCGAGACGAGCGGCCAAGAAGCCCGGCATCGAGCCGGTACCGCGATCGAGCGAGTAATCGCCGCACCACACCAGGCGAGCCCCGGTAGCGACTGATGCGACGGCCGACGCCACGGCCAGGCTCGACACGCGCGGGTCGAGATCGATGCGCACGGCGCGCGTGACGCCACACGCGATGGCATCCCGCAGTGCCCGCTCGGCCCCGCTCGGGCCGGCGCACACAGCAACAACGTCTTCACCGGGCTGCGCGCTCAGCAACGCGAATTCGAGCGCCGACTGATCGGCGGCCGAGATGCCGGCGAAGCGATCATCATCGTCGGCGCGCGGCGTGACCCACTTGAGACAGGCGATAACGGTCATGGCGTCACGTGCGATGGAAGACGATGCCGAAACCGCCTTCGGGATACGACCACGAGATGGCGCCTTCCTTGTTGCAAACCATGTAGCAGGTGCCGCACTCGAAGCAGTTCTCGTAGTTGAAGAGGATGCCACCGTCGCTGGTGGGGACGAACAAGTTGGCCGGACACGCGATGACGCACTCGCGCGTGGAGCAACCACGGCAGGTGTCGCCGTCGACCACGATGTGAGCGCGCTCGTGAATACGGAACTCAGCGGTTCCGATGCGCTCCTCGAACGAGATCTCGGGCCAACTGGTGTCGCGGTCGATCGAAGTCATCAGCCGAATCCTCGCAGACCGGTCCAGCCGTCGCGGATCAGTTGGGAGAGTTTGATACCGGCTCGCTTGCGTTCTTCGCGCACGATGCGACGCAGACCCGGCTTGGGTTGCGGGTTGTCGACCCGGAACACGCGCTCGACGACGGATGTCACGAAAGCGGGATACTTCTGCTGCACGCGATCGGACAGAACCAGACCGGGCACCTTGCGCAACTTCTTGTGATCGCGCAGAACGAACGTGGCGTTCAGTCTGTCGGAGTAGGCGGAGAGGCTCTTGGTCGACACGTCGTTGCGAGCCACCGCGGCGGCTGCCGCGTCGCCGGCGTACATGCCACTGGCCATCGCGAAGTTGACACCTTCGAGCCAGATACCGGCGGCGAGACACAACGCGGCGGCGTCGCCGGCCACGAGCATGCCGTCGGTGACCATCGTGGGCATCATCGAGTAGCCGGCTTCCGGGATCACGTGCGCCGAGTACTCCTTCACTTCGGCGCCCTCGATGAGCGGAGCGATGGCCGGGTGCGCTTTCAGGGTGGCGATGATTTCCTCGGGGCGCTTCTTCTGCGCGGCCAACTTGGGCAACTTGAGCACCACGCCGAGAGCGATCGTGTCGAGGTTGGTGTACACGAACCCGCCGCCGTTCACGCCCGACGTGCCACCGAGGATCTCGATGTCGACGCCCTGGTCGTCACGCACGCCGAAACGTTCGTCGATCACGTGCTTGGGGAGAGCGAGGGTTTCCTTCGCACCGAGTGTGAAGTTGGACGGATCGGTGGCGGTGTAAAGACCGGCCTCTTTGGCGAGGAACGAATTGACTCCGTCGCACGCGATGACAACCGACGCGGTGAGGTCGCCGTCGGGACGATCGGTGCGTACTCCGGTCACGCGTCCCGATGCATCTCGCAACAGACCGGTGACGGTGGTGGACGTGACCAACTGCGCGCCGGCGGCCACGGCCTGACGCGACAACCATTCGTCGAAGTCGGGACGGTAGGCGGTGGCACCGTTGTAGGGCGGTTCGCCCCAGGCGTTGCTGCGGTAGTCGACGGTGAGAGCCCCGGTTTCCGAGAGCACCATGGTGGAACGGCGCACGACCCAGCGTTGGATCGGTGCGGTTTCCCACCAGCGCGGAACGAGTTCGTCGAGAATGCGCGGGTACACCACACCGCCGTACATGTTCTTCGAGCCGGGGAACGGGCCGCGTTCGATGAGGATCACGCGACGACCGGCGCGGGCGGCGGCGATGGCGGCGCACGATCCGGCCGGACCAGCACCAACGACGATGACGTCGGCGTCGCTCATGATGCGGAGTCCTTGCTCAAGAGTGCGGCCAGTTCGTCCAGCACTGCATTCGCATCCGACACGATGGCCAGGTCGGCCATCTGCATCATCGGGCAATGCGCATCGGTGTTGACGCTGATGATGTGATCGGGCTGACCGAGACCGCTGGTGTGTTGCACCGCACCGCTGATACCGAACGCGAGATACAACGTGGGGTCGACCACGATGCCGGTGGTTCCGATCTGGCGCTGATGCGGAGCCCAACCGCGATCGGTGATCACGCGCGTGACACCCATCGATGCGTCGATCGCGCGCGCGAACTCGGCCAACTGCGTGAAGCGCTCGGCATCGGTGAGTCCGGCTCCACCACCGACGATGCGGGGTGCCTCGGCGAGGTCCATGGTGGACACGTCGGGTGGCAACACGTCGTGCGACACCACCGCCGGCGACGATGCTGGCGCGGACACATCGACGGTGCTCACCGTGGCTGCCGTCGACGAAGAATCGACCCCGCGGACACCGGGTTGCAAGGTGGCGACGAATCGACCGCTCGGTCGGTGTTCGGCGATGGCCAGACCGCCACGACGCGCGACGCGCACCCGCGTCGGCGACACTTCGGTGGCGCCGCTCAACAAATCGACACCCAAGGCGAGAGCGAGATGAGGCGCGAGATCGCGACCGTCGGGGGAGGCCGGGACCACGACCGAGTCGGTGCTACCGAGTTGCGTGAGAACCTCGGCGGCCAGGCGGCCCCAGATCTGCGGATCGGACACGTTCACGTCGACCACGGTGACCTCGCGCGCTTCTGTGAGGTCGTCGGTTGCCTGCGCGGCACCCGAGCCGATCACGATCGCGCGCCCACTCGCTTCGGCGATGGCTTCCGGTCCGCCGGCCGGGACGACTCCGGCCCGCACGGGGACGACGGCGACGAGTGCGGACACGTCGACAGGCTAGGCGTGGTGGGGGTGGACAGGCGATGTGAAGCCGGTCTGACCGCGGTGCGGACGTGACGATTCGGTCAGACCGCGGTGCGGTCGACCGCTTCTTGGGTCCGGCGCTTGCTCACCCAGCGAACCAGTTCGATGAGGACCGTGATCGACAACGCCGCCGAGAACGCCAAGATGAACGCCAGGGTGTGATCGTCTTCGAACCGCTCGCCGAACGCGTAGCCCAGAACCGCGGCGTAGGTGGCCCAGATCGCAACCGCGATGCCGATCCAGGTGGAGAACCAACGACGTGACTGGTTGGTGAGTCCGCACGACAGAGTGAGAACGGTGCGTCCGCCGGGAATGAAGCGGGCCGTGATGAGGAGCAACCCACCGCGTTCTTCGATCTGCTCGTGCGCCCACTGCAAGCGTTCGGCCGTCTTCGGTTTGCGAGCAGCGCGACGCTTCACGTTGTCGCTGAAACTGTGGCCGATCACGTACGAGAGGTTGTCGCCGAGGAACGCACCCACTGCGCCGGCGACGATCACGAGGATCACCGGGTACGGGCCGTCACCGGCAGCGCTGGCCGCCACGCCACCGATGATCACGCAGGTTTCGCTCGGAACCACCGGGACCACCGAGTCGAGGAGGGCGATCACGAGGATGACCGCGAGGAACCACCAGTGTCCGGAGATGTCCTTCAACCATTCGGTGAGATCACCGATGATTCCGCCAGCCGCGAGCATGAGGAGAGGCTAGTTGGTGAGCCGAAGTGGAACGGTTCGCTAGATCGATGATCCGGCACGTTCACCGTCGACCACAGCGGCATGCGCACGGCGCGGGGCCACACAGTCACCCACTCGCTCGACGCTCATACCCGAACTCTTCAAGTCGTTGTACAACCACTCGACCGGACTCGGCGGAACCGCGAGCACGACCCAATCGGGACGACGAGTCTGATTGGCGCCAGTGGGGTGGTGAAGAAGAGTGAGTTCACCGTTGGCGAAGCCCATCGGAACCAAGTCGGTGCTCTGCACGATTCCCTTGGCCGATGCGCGGATCCACCAGTTCTCCATGTCGAGCGTGATGCCGAGGTCTTGGCCCACCACCATGCCGGGTGTGGCGACTTCAACCGCGCATCCGCGATCGGCGAGCAACTCGGCCACCGAGGTGGCGTGATGGAAGCCGATCTCGTCGACGACCACGACCGAATCGCCCGATTGCGGACCGCCGAGCGGTGCCGAACCATCGAGGATCGCGCGCACGTCGACCACGCGCCGCGCGCTTTCGTCGGCATCGGGGTCGGCGACCCACCACGGACGTTGCGGCTCGGCACCGGTGGCGACGATCACGTGATCGGGTCGTTTCTCTTCCACGAGTCCGGGCCACACGCCGGTTCCGAATTCGATGGCCACACCGAGACGACGGCACTCGTTGAGTTGATTGCGAATCATGTCGCCGAACTCGGCGCGGTTCGGAACACTGGCGGCCCAGCGCACTTGGCCACCGGCGACGTTTTCCTTCTCGTACACCGTGACGCGATGGCCGCGACGCGCGGCCGCGATCGCGGCCTGCAACCCGGCCGGTCCGGCACCCACCACCATTACGTTTTTCGGCACGTCTTTCGGCTTGGTGGTGAGAGCCACGTGATCGGTGACCGCCCACTCGTGTTCGCGACCGGTTCGCGGATTCTCGATGCAACCGAGCCAGCGATTGAGGCCCATGCGACCGACGCACTCCTGATTGCACGACAAGCACAGACGGATCTCGTCGGTTGCGCCGGCGCGGGCCTTGGCCGCGAAGTCGGGATCGGCGATCTGTCCGCGCACCACACCGACGAGATCGCAGTGCCCCTCGGCCAAGGCGCGTTCGGCTTGCAACGGATCCTTGAATCGTCCGACTCCGACCACGGGGAGGTCGACGGCCTTGCGAATGGCGCTCGGGATGAACATCGCGTATCCCGGCGGGATGTGCATGCTCGCTTCGATCATGAACAAACTGGCCGTGGCCACACCGATCGATGTGTTGATGTAGTCGACGTGGCCGCTGGCTTCGACGAGACGCGACACTTCGACGGCTTCCTCGATGGTGGTGCCGTTCTCGATGAGTTCGTCTCCGCACAGTCGCACGCCGAGCGCAAGGCGATTGCCGATCACTCCGCGAACTGCGGCCACGATTTCGAGCAGCAGACGCGCGCGGTTAGCGAGTGATCCGCCGTACTCGTCGGTGCGCTTGTTGGTGGCGGGGGAGAGGAAACCGCGCACGATCGACGAATGCGAGCACTGCAGTTCGATGCCGTCGAAGCCACCTTCGGCGCAGTGCTCGGCCACGGTCGCATATCCGGCGACGATCTCGTCGATTTCGGCGTGCGTGACGGCCTTCGGTACTTCGCGGAAGAGCGGATCGGCCACGGGTGACGGCGCCCACACCGGTAGACGGCTGAACATGGACGAGGCCTGACCGCCGTTGTGGTTGATCTGCGCGAAGATCGGCACGCGGTGACGGTGGACCGCGTCGGTGATGCGCTTGTAACCCGGGATCACGTCACGGTGGAATCCGTGGATGAGCTTCTCGTACGGCCAGTCGGTGGGATGGGTGGAGTGCTCTTCGGTGATGATGAGCCCGGCTCCACCAGCGGCCCGAGCCGCGTAGTAGGCGGCGTGCTGCTCGGTGGGGAGGCCGTTGCGCGCGTAGTTGGTGAGG
>VERK01000055.1 GCA_018882725.1 Actinomycetota bacterium
GAGTACGACCGGGTGTCGAGTGCTCACGTGGCTTCGAGTGTCGACCATGCACTGGCCACCGCATCGGACGTGTTCGTGTCGTGGCGTGACGTGCCGGCGCCACGCCGCGGCGAAGTGATTCGACTCCTGGGCGAAGAGTTACGTCGCCACAAAGATCATCTCGCCACGCTGGTCCAGATCGAAGCGGGCAAGATCCGCTCGGAAGCGCTCGGCGAAGTTCAAGAGATGATCGACATCTGCGATTTCGCCGTTGGTCTGTCGCGACAGCTGCACGGTCTCACCATCGCAACCGAGCGACCGGGGCACCGACTCACCGAAACCTGGCATCCGTACGGGCCCATCGCCGTCGTCACCGCGTTCAACTTCCCGGTTGCCGTGTGGTCGTGGAACGCCGCGCTGGCGATCATCTGCGGCGATCCCGTGGTGTGGAAGCCTTCGGATGCATCGACGGTCACCGCGGTGGCCACCAACGTTCTCGCTCGTCGGGCTGCCCTCGCTGCCGGTGCACCGGCCGAGCTCTTCCAGATCGTGTCGGGCGACGCTGAGGTGGGCAAGTCGCTCGTTGCCGATCGGCGGGCTCCCTTGGTGTCGGCCACCGGCTCCACGCGTATGGGCCGCGAGGTCGCCCCCGTGGTGGCCGCCCGTTTCGGCCGTTCGATTCTCGAACTCGGTGGCAACAACGCCGCCATCGTCACACCGAGCGCCGATCTCGATCTGGCCGTGCGCGGCATCACCTTCGCCGCCGCCGGCACCGCCGGACAGCGATGCACCACCTTGCGACGTCTCATCGTGCATCGCTCACGAGTCGACGAAGTCGCCGACCGCGTGTCGCGCGCGTTCGCATCACTGCGTATCGGTAATCCGCTCGTCGACGAGCCCTTGGTCGGCCCGCTCATCTCGATGAAGTCGATGCACGCCATGCAGGTCGCACTCGAACAAGCGCGTCGTGATGGAGGAACCGTCGTCGGTGGTGATCGCGTTCATGCCGACGCCTCCCCCGATGCCGCCTATGTGCAACCGGCCGTCATCCGCATGCCCGACCAGACCGACATCGTGCGCACCGAAACCTTCGCGCCGATCCTCTACGTGATGGCTTACGACGACTTCGATCAGGCCATCGCTCTCCAGAACGACGTTCCACAAGGGCTCGCGTCGAGCATCTTCACCACCGACCTCCGCGAAGCCGAGCGCTTCACCGGGCCGTCGGGCAGCGACTGCGGAATCGCCAACGTGAACATTGGTCCGTCCGGTGCCGAAATCGGCGGTGCCTTCGGGGGCGAGAAGGAGACCGGTGGCGGCCGCGAGAGCGGTAGCGATTCGTGGAAGGCGTACATGCGACGCTCCACCGCGACGGTCAACTACTCCAACGATCTTCCGCTGGCTCAGGGCGTCGTCTTCGAGTGAGCTGACTCCCGGTCAGAGGTCGGCGCCCGGAATGGTGACGGGCGTGCGATTCGTCCGCGCTCCTTCCAGAAGCGCTTCCACCATGTCGTCGAGAACTTCCTCGAGTGCCACCACGGCCTCGTCAGCCGTTCGATCGATCCCCTGCACGTACACGCTCAGCGCCACACCGTTCTCGCGGTCGACGAAGTCGGCGCCGCAGCCGCTCACTTCTTCGCCCCGGTAGCAGTACCCGAAGACGTCTCCGTCGAGCCCGTCCACACCCTGGCGTGTCTGGATGTCGACGGACACGTCGACATCTTCTCCGTAGGCATCGAACGTGAGGAACGAGCGATACGAGCCCGACGGGAGGTCGGACACCGACACGCCGAACGACGTGGGACCGAGACCATCGCTCACATCGCTCGTCACGAAGCATTGAACGAGTGCGGGGTAATCCGCTGCGCGCTCGTACGCTTCGCTGTACTCGTCGCCGTCGGCGACGTCAGCGGCCAAATCGATCGAATCGCTCACTTCACGGGCCCATTCGGCCGGCGAACCAACCGGACACTCAGCGAGTTCAGCGACGCCGTCACTCTGGAACTCGATGCCGTCGACATACGACTGGAAAGCTCGGCTGATCTCCGACTGATCGCGATCGTCGCCGCCGAGAAAAGCCGCCGCCACGATCACGACCGCTGCCGCGACAACCGCCACCAACAACGTGGAGAACACGAGAGGACGCCACGATCGACGGGGCGGATCGACCCACATGGGGGGAGGCGGCACCCACTGGTCATCGGCCACGCCGCCACAGTAGAGCCATCGCCAGGCCACGACTAGCCTCGGCTACGTGATCCCGTCGTCCGACCGTCACCCCGCCTTCGAGGAGTACTGCGAGTGCATCTTCGAACTCGGCGAGGACGATTTCGATGTGATCCGCGCACGTATCGCCGAGCGAATCGGTGTGAGTCGTGCCTCGGTCTCACAGATGATCGAGAAGATGCGCAAGGCCGGGCTCGTCACCGCCGACGGCCAACTGATCTCACTCACTGTGTCGGGCCTCGAACTTGCACAGAAGGTCGTACGCCGTCATCGTCTGGCCGAACGCTTCCTCACCGACATCCTTGGTCTCAGTTGGGCCGAGGCGCATCAGGAAGCCGGCAAGTGGGAACACGTCATGAGCGACTCGGTCGAGACCGCCATGAACCGTCTGCTCGGCTCGCCCACCACTTGCCCGCACGGCAATCCGATCCCGGGCTCGAGCTACATCCTCCCCGACCTCCTTCCGCTCGGAAGCCTCTCCGCCGGATCGTCGTTCACGGTCGCTCGTATCCCCGAAGAACTCGAGTTCACTCCGGGATTGCTCGACTTCCTCCAGAGCTCGAGCATGCTGCCCGGTCGCTCGGGTCAGATCGCGCACATCAACACCGATGGTTCGGTTGCGGTCGAGATCGAAGGTCGATCGATCGCCGTCGACTCGTTCGCTTCGGCCCGCATCCTCGTCACCGCCTGATCGTCGATGTTGCGACGCCGCTCTCTCGCTGTGTGTGCTCTCGTCGCTTCGTCGGCGTTCGCCAGCGCATGTGGCGCCACCACGTACGACGACTCGCGCATCTCACCGTCGACCACCGTTGCCGCGGTGGTGACGATTCCGCAGGGTTCAGCATCCGAGCTGCTTCCCCGACTCGCTGACGAAATGGCGATACTGTCGTCCCGCATCGGCCCGCGTCCCGACAACGTGGCCAAACCCGACGGAACCAAGATCGATCAACTCACGGTGATCGAAGCGATCTGGACTGCGGCGGTCAACGAGGTGGAAGCCAACGACCCGGAGGCTGCCGAGACACTCGCCCGCATGGTGGCTCAAGCCCGAACGGCAGTCGAGCGCAATCGCCCCGCCGACGCTGACAAGGCGGCGAAGTTCGCTCGCATCGTGATCGACGAGTACCTCGCCGACTTCTGACTTCGACGCCGAGTGCTACTCGAGGCGCAGTGGCGCGGGCAGCGGATCGGCGTGGACGATCGCCAGCCGTTGCGTCGAGCGTGTGAGCGCCACGTAGAGCGAGCGCATCCCCTCGCGTTCGTCCGCCACGATGTGACCGGGTTCGACCACCACCACACCGTCGAGTTCGAGGCCCTTCACCAGACTCACCGGCACCACCGTGACACCGGTGTCGAGGCCGGTTCGTGAGGCTCGACCGTGCTCGATACGAGCCGCTGACAATGCGAGCGACACTGTGTCGGCCATGCCGTTGGGAGTCACCACGGCCACGTTGCCGCCACCGACCGACTCGACCATGCGCGTCGTGGTGGCGACCACCGCGTCGAGGAGTTCGTGTTGCGACACCGCCACGAACGCCGGCGGCTCGGGGCCGAGACGCACGGCCGTGGGAGCGCGCAGACCCGGAGTGGCCGCTTCCATCACGCGATTCGCCAACTCCATGATCTGACCCGGGATGCGGTAGCCGACCGAAAGTCCGATCACCCGGTTCACGTCATCACGTCCACGACGAGGTGCCGACAGATGTTGCAACACGTCGTCCCACGACTCGGGTGCGTGCGGACCGGTGGCCTGAGCGATGTCGCCCACGATGGTCATCGAACCCGACAACGAGCGACGAGCGACCATGAGCAACTGCATCGGGGTGAGGTCTTGAACCTCGTCGACGACGATGTGTCCGTAGGTGCGAATCTCGTCGGCTTCGTCGATCTTGCCGTTCTTGCCCGGTTTCGGTCCGAGAGCGACGAAGGCTTCGTCGAGCAACGCGACATCGGCTTCGGTCCAGCGAACGTCGTTCACGTCAGCCGAACGAGGGCGATGAAGCGAGTCGATCTCCTGTTCGGAGAGATACTTCTGACCGGCCGACTTGAGCAGTGCCTTCGAACCAAAGAGGTCGTGCAGCAACTGGGCCGGCGTGAGCAGAGGCCACATGCGCTCGAAGGCCGTGCGCATCTCGTCGGTGCCACGCAAGGCGTCGCGCATCTCGGTGGCCGACACGTTGCCCTCGCGCCACGACGACGCCACCGAGGCCCAGACCTCGTTCTCGACCCACTTGCGACCGGAGTTGTGCCGGCGGAAACGACGGCGAGCCGCCTTGATGATGCGCTCGGACTCAGAGGCTCGCAAACGCACGTAGCCAGTCCGGAACGGGAGCACGATGTCGTCGCGCAACGCGCGCTCCCGGTCGAGCACGGCTTTGTCGATCACGTCGACCATGCGCACGTCGCCCTTGGTGCGCGCACCGATGGCCGAATCGCGAAATGCATCGACGTCGGCCGGCGACGCCACCAACACGTCGGGCACGAGATCGGCCAGAATCACCTGTTCGATCCCCGCCTCACCGAGCGACGGCAGGACGCGTTCGATGTAGCGCAGGAACACACGGTTGGGGCCGATGACGAGCACACCTTGGTCTTCGAGTGGAAAGCGATTGGTGTACAGCAGGTACGCGGCGCGATGAAGCGCCACCACGGTCTTGCCCGTTCCGGGCCCTCCTTGCACCACCAGCACTCCGGCCTGCGGTGAACGGATGATCTCGTCCTGCTCGGCCTGAATGGTGGCCACGATGTCGCCGAGTTGACCCGTGCGGCCGCGTTCGATCGAAGCCATGAGCGTGGAGTATCCGCGCAGACCGCTGGAGTGGATGACCGCACCATCGGCGAGTCCGTCGTCGTGCCCGATGCCGAGGTGACCTTCACCGAACAGTTCGTCTTCGATACCGAGCAACTTCGGACCTTCGACCACGAAGTGACGACGCCGAGCCAGTCCCATGGGCTGACGACCGGTGGCTCGATAGAACGGCTCGGCCACCGGGGCGCGCCAGTCCACCACGACCGGGTCGCGATTCTCGTCGGCCACGGCCAGGCGGCCGATGTGGAAGCTCTCGATGCCCGGAACGTCGTCGCTCTCTCGATCGATGCGGCCGAACACCAAAGCGGCGTCTCCGAGTTCGAGTTCGGTGAGGCGGCGTACCAACTGCTCGTCGATCGCGTTGCGCTCGAAGCGGTTCTGGAACGTGCCCCCGGTTCCGGCTTCGGTGAGACCCCGGACCTTCCAGGCGTCCTGACGACTCCGCTCGAGGCAGTCGTAGGCCCGGTCGATGTGCGCCTGTTCGAGGTCGAAATCGGGGTGCTGAGCGGTCATACGGGTTCGTTGGGGGGTTGAGGAACTCTAACGATTCCGCACTCGGGAGGGTCGTACCGGACGAGGACAGAGGTAACAATCACTCGCTGACTAGGGTCGACAGAGATTCACCATGGCCGGCGGAACACCAGCAATCGTGGCCCTCGATGCCGCCCGAGTTGCCTACTCGGTCCACGAATTCGAGAACGAGATCGCCCCCGGTGAACTCGGATACGGCAAGGCCGCCGCCGCCGCGCTGGGCGTGGAGGAAGATCGCGTCTTCAAGACACTGTTGGTCACGCTGCACGGATCGAGCACTCCACATGCCGTCGGCATCGTGCCGGTGTCGACGCAGTTGTCACTCAAAGGCATCGCGCACGCGCTGGGTGCCAAGAAGGCCGAGATGCTCGATCGACGAGACGCCGAACGACTCACGGGCTACGTGGTCGGCGGCATTAGTCCGTTCGGACAACGCAAAAGATTGCCGACGGTGATCGACGAAACGTGCGAGTTGGCCGACACGATCTTCGTATCGGGCGGACGACGCGGACTCGACATCGAAGTCGAGCCGAGTGTTCTGATCGCGTTGCTGAACGCGGTGGTTGCGCCGATCGGCGCGTGAGCGTCAGTCGACGGCGCGAACGTCGCGGGCTTCGTCGCCCTTACGGCCGGGTCCGACTTCGAACTCGACCTTCTGACCCTCTTGCAGGGTCTTGAAGCCCTTCGCCTGGATCTGAGAGAAGTGGACGAACACATCGGGGCCGTCCTCGCGGGAGATGAACCCGTAACCCTTCTCTGCATTGAAGAACTTCACTGTGCCGATTGCCACGGCGGTACTCGTTTCTGTCTGGACCGGGCGACCTGCCCGTCTCCCCCACCTTATGCGAAGAATTCGCCCAATACTCCGGCAAGGTACGGTCATCTCGTGGCGCCGCGTTCACCTGAGCCGTCTTCGATTCGAGAGACCGATCCCGGGAGCTATGTCTTTCACCACGACATCCGCGTTCGGTTCGCCGAGACCGACGCCATGGGCATCGTCCACCACAGTCGCTACCTCCCCTACCTGGAGGAGGCCCGCGTGGAGTACCTGCGGTCAATCGGCCACCCCTACGAGGCCGAGCGTCGCGACGGTGTCGACTACGCAGTGCTCGAGGCCCATGTCGCCTACCGCCAGCCCCTCCACTTCGACGAGGTGGTGACCGTTCACCTGCGCGTCACCTCAGCCACCCGAGCCTCGTTCACGATCCAGTACCTGCTCACGGTCGCCGGCTCGGTCACGTCCACCGCTACCACGGTGCATGCATGTGTCAACGACAAGGGTCGTCCGGTTCGACTACCCGGCTGGCTGAGCGACCTCGTCGCACCGTTACGCTGACCACATGCCTTGGGGTGACGATTCACTCGACGCTCGTCTGCACGGCACGCACATCGCCGACTCGGTGATCGACCTCATCGGCGCGACGCCCTTGGTTCGCCTGCGCAAGATCTCCGAGAAGTACGACATCCCGTCGGTCCTCACCATGAAGATGGAGACCACCAATCCCGGCGGCTCGGCCAAGGATCGACCGGCCCTCGAGATGATCTTGGCCGCCGAACGCGAAGGGCTTCTCCAACCCGGCGGAACGATCGTCGAACCGACCAGTGGCAACACCGGCGTGGGTCTGGCCATCGTCGCAGCCCAGCGCGGTTACAAGTGCGTGTTCGTCATGACCGACAAGGTGGCTCCCGAGAAGGTCTCGCTCCTGCGCGCGTACGGCGCCGAAGTAGTGGTGTGTCCGGTCGCAGTGCCACCCGACGATCCGTCGAGCTACTACAAAGTGGCCGAACGTCTCACGTACGAGCGCAATGCGTTTCGACCCAACCAGTACGCCAACCCCAACAATCCGCTCGCGCACGTGAAGACCACCGGGCCCGAGATCTGGCAGCAGACCGGCGGACGCGTGACCCACTTCGTGGCCGGTGCCGGAACGTGTGGAACCATCACCGGCACCGCGCGCTATCTCAAGCAGCAGAACCCGAACGTGCGCATCGTGGCCGCCGATCCGGACGCCTCGGTGTTCTCGGGAGGTTCGGGCCGTCCGTATCTCGTGGAAGGTGTGGGCGAAGACTTCTACCCGGCCGCGTGGGATCCCGACTTGTACGACGATGTGATCCCCGTGAGCGACGAGGAAGCGTTCCTGATGGCCCGCGACGTGAGCCGCACCGAAGGAATTCTCATCGGCGGATCCGGCGGCCTGGCGGTGGCCGCCGCCATCAAGGTCGCCAAGAGCGCCGCCCCGAACGACATCGTCGTGGTCCTCAATCCCGACTCCGGCCGCGGATACCTGTCGCGCGTGTTCGACGACGACTGGATGGCCAACTTCGGATTCCTGCGCGAATGCGACCAGTGCGTCGGGGCGGTGCTCGATACGCGTGGCGACACGCCGTCGCTTCTGTACGTCAACCCATCGAGCACCGTGCGGCACGCCATCGACGTGATGCGCGCCAACGGTGTGAGCCAGTTGCCGGTGTGTAAGAACACACCGCCGTTCGCGGCGGCCGAAGTGTCGGGATCGGTCGACGAACTCGAACTGATGGAAGCGATCTACGCCGATCCGTCCGTCATGAACACCGAAGTCGAAAAAGTGATGGGACCCAAATTGCCCACCATCGGCGTGGGTCAGAAGGTGTCGAAGGCCGTCGAGATGCTCGATCGCGCGCCGGCTCTGCTGGTGCTGTCGGGTGGCCGTCCGTTGAGTGTCCTCACGCGCTCCGACCTCCTGCAGTACTTCGACGTCGTCGCCGCCGAAAGCGAAGTCCGCCGTGGGTGATCTCGACGAGCAGACCGGTTGGGGCTTCGAGACCCGTGCGATTCACGTGGGACAAGAGCCCGACCCCACCACCGGTGCGGTCGTCACACCGATCTCTCTCAGCACCACCTTCGCGCAATCCAGTGTTGGCGAACACAAAGGTTTCGAATACTCGCGAAGTGGCAATCCCACTCGTTCGGCACTCGAGGCCTGCGTAGCATCGCTCGAGAACGCCAAACACGGACTCGCCTTCGCCAGCGGCCTGGCCGCCGAAGACAACGTTCTGCGCCTGCTCCCACCCGGTGGTCGTGTGCTGCTCGGCAATGACGCGTACGGCGGAACGTTCCGACTCATCGCCAAGGTGTGGTCGCCGCTCGGATTCCCGTGGAGCGCAGTCGACCTCACCGATGTCGCGTCGCTGCGCGCCAACTGGCCGAGCGACACCACGATCGTCTGGCTCGAGACACCCACCAATCCGTTGCTCACGTGCATCGACATCGCGGCCGTGGCCGAAGTCGCCCACGCGAACGGTGCGATCGTGGTCGTCGACAACACCTTCGCCACTCCGTACCTGCAGCAGCCCCTCGATCACGGCGCCGACATCGTGGTGCACTCGGCCACGAAATACCTCGGCGGCCACAGCGACGTGGTGGGGGGCTTCCTCGCGCTGAACGACGACTCACTCGCCGAACGCCTGCGTTACACGCAGAACGCCGCCGGCGGAGTTCCGGCTCCGTTCGATTGCTACTTGGTGTTGCGCGGCGTGAAGACTCTCGCATTGCGCATGGAACGCCACTGCTCGAACGCCCGCGCGGTCGTCGACCTGTTGCTCGGTCACCCCGCGGTCGATCGCGTGCTGTATCCGCAACTTCCCGACCACCCGGGTCACGCGGCTGCGGCCAAGCAGATGAACGATTTCGGCGGCATGGTGAGCTTCACGTTGAAAGGTGGCGTCGACGCCGCCCTCACCGTGGCCAAGAGCACACGGATCTTCACTCTCGCCGAATCGCTTGGTGCCGTCGAAAGCCTCATCGAGCATCCCGGTCGCATGACGCACGCGTCGGCAGCGGGATCGCCGCTTCAGGTCCCCGACTCGCTCGTTCGTCTGAGCGTCGGCGTCGAATCGGCTCACGACTTGTGCGAAGACCTGCGGGCCGCACTAGACCGTCTCTCATGAGTTCCGCCGCCCCGTCACCCATTCACGACAGCCCCACTCCGTTCGTTCGCGAACACATCGAGCGTTACGTCGCGACCAACGGCGACGACGGCCACCTGTGGCGTGGGCTGCCCTGTTTGCTCGTCACCGTGAAGGGCAAGTCGTCGGGCAAGTGGACGCGTAGTGCGCTCATCTACGGACGCGACGGTGACGACCTCGTTCTCATCGCGTCCAAAGGCGGAGCCCCCGACAATCCGGTGTGGCTCGACAACATGCTCGCCAATCCCGACGTGTGGTTGCAGGTGGCCGCCGATCAGTTCTGGGCCACCGCTCACGTCGTCGACGAACCAGCCGAACGCGCGCGCTTGTGGTCGATCATGAAAACGATCTTCCCGCAGTACGACGAATACGAAGCCAAAGCAGCGCCCCGTGTGATCCCGGTGGTGCGCCTCGTTCGGCGCACCTGATCAGAGAACCGCTTCGATCAAACGCGGGCCACGTTGCTTCATGGCCGACTGAAACGCGCTCGAGAATTCGGCGATGTCGTGCACTCGCACCGCCGAGACACCCATGCCCCCGGCCAGCTGAACCCAATCGAGTTCGGGGTTCGACAGGTCGAACATCGACAACGCCTTGTTGTCGCCCTCGCCCAACAGATCTCGTGCTCCCGTGCGCGATAGTTCGATCTGAAGAATTGAGTACGCGCGGTTCGAGAAGATGACCGTGGTGACATCGAGGTTCTCGCGGGCCTGTGTCCAGAGCGATTGCACCGTGTACATCGCACCGCCGTCGCCGTGCAGACACACGACCTTGCGATCGGGGCAGGCGACCGCGGCACCACCGGCGAGCGGCAGGCCCTGGCCGATCGAGCCGCCGGTGAGCGACAAATGGTCGTGAGGACGAGCAGTCGCGAGCGCCAAGCCGGGTCCGACCGCATTGGTCGCGGCCTCGTCCGACACGATCGCATCGTCGGGCAGGTGGCGCGCGATCACCTGGCCGATCGTGAACTGATTGAGGGGTCCGGTCGGCTCGTCGGGCAACGCCAGATCGACCGCTACTGGTTTGGCCGAGAATTCGGCGGCGACCGCCTCGAGAGCAGTCACACCGTTTTCGTGCGCGTGAGCCAAGTAGGTGATGGCCGCGCCCTCGGGAGTGCACCAGCCCGGCTTGCCGGGATACGCGAAGAACGAGACTGGTGGCTTCGAGCCGACGATGATCAAATGCTCCACCGACGACAACGAATCGACGAGTTGTTCGGCGAAGTACGGCAGACGTTCGACCGCCACGCGACCGGCGCCACGGGCCAGGCGTGGTGCGAACGTGTCGCACAACAACCGCGCACCGGTGGCCGCCGCGATGCGACCGGCGGCGCGGAGTCCGCGATCGTTCAGCGCGTCACCCCGCATCAAGAGAGCGGCTCGTGAGCCGGATGACCGAACAGCGGCCACGGTGGTCGCGATCGCTTCACTCGACACCTCGGCCGGTCCCACGAACGTGAGGGCCGGTGCCGGCGACGCACCGTCGTTC
>VERK01000003.1 GCA_018882725.1 Actinomycetota bacterium
GCGGCGGCCTTCGCCCTCGGCCTTACGTTCCGGATGCGCAACATGGGTGCGGCCACACTCACCCAATTCGCCGTCTTCTTCACGATCTTCTTGTCGACGTCACAGGTTCCGCTGGCCGCGATGAGTGGCTGGCTGCACGCTGTCGCGCGTGTGAACCCGATGACCAACGTGTTGCGTCTCGCTCGTCAGGGGTTGCTCGGCGACGTCACCTGGTCGGGCACATGGGGAGGGTTGGTCGCGTTGGGCGGGATGCTCGTCGCGTCGACCTGGTTCGCCCTGTCGGGCCTCAAGTCGCTCGAGAAGTGACTGTCGCGCCGGGCGGTAGTTCGCTCAGCAACGCGTCGGATACCCAGCACTTCGTGAGATGCAGCGTCGACTTGATGCGCACCACGCGCTTGGGTTCGGTGACCGCCCGTCCGCACATCGACAACGCGGCTTTGATGCACGCGTCGTCATCGGCGAGAACCATGGGCATGCGACTCCGACGTACACCCGACGGGCCCGCCGTGAAGCAATTGACGTAGGTCTTCTGCCAGTCGATCTTCTCGGCCAAGCGCACCGGGATGAAGTCGGCCAGTCCGATACCGAGCAGGTTGCCGGCCGACACATCGGTGATGTCGAGGAGAACGATCGTGGCGATTCGCGGCTTCTCCGGATCGGCCAGACCGTGCACCCAGAATCGTCCGGTCACGTTCGGGTCCATCCCGGTTCCGGAGATGTCCTTGCCCGCGCGCTCGACGATGAGAACGTCGATCTCGTCGAACGGCAACGGTGGCACGAGTGTGCGAGCCAGTTCGGCCAACTCGGTTTCGAGAGGGCCTCCCACATCGGTCGCCGTGAGGCCGGCGATGCGCACCACCTCACCCGAGGCCGACTCGACCGACGCCACTCCGCCCAACAACCGACCGGTGGCGCGCAACGCGGTGATTCCGGCATAGAGGCGCTCGCGCATCTCTTCGGGTCCACACGAGTGGATCTGCGCGGCTCCGGGTTGCTTGCCGAAACCCACCACCGCCATCTTCGTGCAGCCGCTCTCGATCGGGCCTTTGAAACAGGTGTGCGGCTTCATGCGGTTGACCGGGAGTATGCGATCGGCGGCGGCCGCGTTCTCGTCGAGATAGATCGGCATCCCACCAGCCGTGCGCGCAACTTCGACGGTCTTCATCGTCGCGCGAATCTCCGCTCCGAGACTTTCTTCGGTCATGCCGAGTGAGTGCAGCATCGCGATCTGACCGTCAGCGGTGGCACCTCCGTGGCTACCCATCGCGGGAACCACGAACGGCTCGGCGCCCAGAGCACGTAGGCCCGACACCGCACCACGCAACATCTCGACGCGTTGCGAGAGTCCTCGACTACCACCGCCGACCGCGACACTCATTCCCTTCGTCACGTCGGCAGCCAGTCGACTCAGAACTGCATCGTGCACGGCCTTCTCCACATCGGCGACGGGATCAGGACTCGGGACCGTGAGGCGCACCTCGTGCATGGTCGGCACCGAGAGCAGCGGATCGAAGGGAAGTTCGACGCCCGCGCTCAATTGCTGCCACGACGAGCTCGATCCGGCCATGCCACATCGTGCCAGATGGCCTACGCTCCGCGCGTGCGCATCGTGTCGTTGCTCCCGTCGACCACCGAGATCGTGTTCGAACTCGGACTGGCCGACGACCTTCTCGGCGTCACGTTCGAATGCAACTTTCCGCCCGAGGCCCGTGTTGGTCGAGAGATCGTGGTGGGTGGCATGGACACCAAGCACCTCACGCCTCTGCAGATCGACGACCTGGTTCGCGAGCGCCTCGCCCGTGGCGACGAGTTGTACCGCCTCGACGAAGACGCGCTGTCGCGTTGCGATCCCGATCTGATCTTGAGTCAAGACCTGTGCCGCGTGTGCGCGGTTCCGAGTGGTGACGTCGACGAAGCGGTCGCCCGTCTGAACTGCCGAGCGCAGGTTCTCCAGATCGATCCGCAGACCCTCGACGAGGTCATCGCATCGGTGCTCACCGTGGCCGAGGCGGCCGGAGTGCGCGACCGCGGCCACGATCTCGTGGCTGCCCTCCACCAACGGCTCACCCGCCTCGCGGCGCAGGTGGCCGGACAACGACGCCCGCGGGTGTTCGTCCTGGAATGGGTCGACCCGGCGTTCCTCGGTGGCCATTGGGTACCCGATGTGGTGGAGGCGGCCGGCGCCGAACCGGTTCTCACCCGACCCGGCCAGAAGTCGGTTCCGGTCTCGTGGGGCGACATCGCGGCGGCCGCACCAGAGCACGTGGTGGTCTCCCCCTGCGGGTACGACCTGGAGGGTGCCGCCGAGCAGGCCCGAACCGTGCTCGACCGCCTTGCCCCCGAGGTGGCCGTGTGGGCGATCGACGCCGATGCGGTCATGGTCCGGCCCGGACCCCGACTGGTCGAGGGGGCTGAGGCTCTGGCCGCGGCGTTCCACGGGATCGCGCCACTGCCCGAACGGATCATCCGCCGGATTCGCTGAGCGGCTCGTCCGTTGTGCCGCACCCCAGGCCATAGGGCAGACTGGGGGTCCGCCCGCCGCGGACATCGCGATGGGCTGCCAAAGGGGGTAACCGTGCAAATCCGTGTCACCGTGAATGGCGTCGAGCACGTATCAGACGTCGAGCCCAGAACTCTTCTCGTGCAGTACGTGCGCGAGGCTCTCGGCCTCACCGGAACCAACATCGGTTGCGACACGTCGTCGTGCGGAGCATGCAGCCTGCACGTCGATGGTGAAGCGGTGAAGAGTTGCACCCTTCTCGCCGTTCAGGCCGATGGTGCGAACGTCACCACCATCGAGGGTCTCGCCGGCAAGGACGGCTCACTGCACCCGATGCAGAAGGCGTTCATGGAGAACCACGGCTTGCAGTGCGGTTACTGCACACCCGGCATGGTCATGGCGGCCACGTCGCTCCTCAAGGAAATCCCCAACCCCACCGAAGAAGACGTGCGCATCGGCCTCGAGGGCAACCTCTGCCGCTGCACCGGCTACCACAACATCGTGAAGGCCGTGATGGCCTGCGCAGGGAAGTGAGTCGACCATGATTCCCGCAGCTTTCGATTACGTCCGCGCCGGATCGGCCGCCGAGGCGATCTCGCTCATCGGTCAGCACGGCTCCGATGCCAAGTTCCTCGCGGGCGGCCACAGCCTCCTGCCGCTCATGAAGTTGCGCCTCGCGCAGCCGTCGGTTCTCGTCGACATCGGTCGCGTGAAGGACCTGTCGTACATCAAGGACGCTGGCGACCACATCGCGATCGGTGCGCTCACGCGCCACATGGATGTCGAGAAGTCGTCGGTGCTCGCTCAGCATGCTCCGCTGTTGGCCCATGCGGCCGGACACGTCGGTGATCCGCAGGTTCGCCACCGCGGCACCATCGGTGGTTCGATCGCCCACGCCGATCCGGCATCCGATCTCCCCGCCACGACCTTGGCCCTCGGCGCGACGTACGTCGTGCAGGGCCCCAAGGGCACCCGTGAAATCAAGGCCAGCGACTTCTACCTCGGCTTCCTCGAGTCGGCTCTCGCCGCTGACGAGATGCTCACGGAGATCCGCGTGCCGAAGATGAACGGTGCCGGCTGGAGTTTCCAGAAGTTCAATCGTCGCGCTCAGGACTGGGCCATCGTCGGTGTCGCCGCCTGGCGTCGCAACGGAGACTCGGGAGTCGCTCTCGTGAACATGGGCCAGACACCCGTGCTGGCGTCGAGTGTGAGCGGTGCGCTCAAGGGCGGAGCATCGATCGCCGATGCCGCCGAACTCGCCGTGGCCGAAGCGTCACCGAGCGCCGACAACAACGCGAGTGTCGAGTACCGCACACACCTGGCCAAGGTGCTCGTGCGGCGCGCACTCGAACAAGCCAGCGCCTGACCCGGCGTCACGCTTCTCACCGTTAGTCTCGCCACTCGTGCGAGGTTGGCCCCTGCTCCGCAACGTCCTCTTGGTGGCGTACGTCGGCGCGTTCATCTGGTCGTTCAATCACAACGGTCTACCCATCGCGCGCATGGCCGTACTGGGTTGGGTCGCGGTGGCCTTCGTGATCGGCAACATGGGCAAGTCGTGGGGTTCGCAGACGCGCATGGTTCGCGACCTGGCGCTGTACGGCGCGATGTGGATCTCGTACGACTACAGCCGCGGCATCGCCGACACCCTCGGCTTTCCGCTCCAGGTTCAGACCCCGTACAACCTCGACCGCGTCCTGTTCTTCGGTAACGATCCGATTCGCTGGATGCAGGATCAGTTCCTGCGCTCGGACGTGCGCTGGTACGACGTGCTGTTCTCCATCGTGTACTTCACGCATTTCTTCCTGCCGGTCGCCGCCTCGGTGTACCTCTGGATCCGTTGGCGCGACGAATGGCTCCGATTCATCCGGCGTTTCGCCACGGTGCTGTTCGTGGGCGTCGCCACGTTCGTGATTCTTCCCACCGCTCCCCCGTGGATGGCCGCGAGCGAGAAGTACCCGTACCAGATCACCGAGCCGTACTCACGCACGACCGGACGTGGCTGGACCGAACTCGGACTCGAAACGGTGACGAACGTCCTCATTCGCGGCCGGCAATGGGCCAACCCCACCGCCGCCTTTCCGTCGCTGCACGCGGCGTTCGCGTTGTTCGTGGTGATGTTCTTCTGGAATCGCATGCCACGACTGTGGATGCGCTACGCGGCCGCGACGTTCCCGGTTCTGATGGCGTTGAGCCTCGTCTACTTCGCCGAGCACTACGTGGTCGATGTGCTGGCCGGCTGGCTCCTCGTGGTCGGATCGTTCTGGTTCTGGGGACGCTGGGAGCGCCGTCGAATGCCCGCAGTCGAACAGGAGCCCGTACTAACCTGACCAACGAGAGGTGACCCTGTGAGCAGCGTGGGCGACGAAGGCGAATTCGACCCACGACACCTCGATGCGATCGCCGACGCCGATCCCTACCCGTACTGGTACGAGGACGCCGACGAACCCGAAACCAATCCCATGCTCGTGCGTACCGAGACGTGCGATTTGTGCATCGTGGGTGGCGGATACACCGGACTCTGGACGGCGATCATCGCCAAGGAACGCGACCCGTCTCGTGACGTGGTCCTGATCGAAGGCCACGAGATCGGTTCGGCGGCCAGTGGGCGCAACGGCGGTTTCATGGACGCATCGCTGACCCACGGTGTCGCCAACGGCCAGGAACGCTTCCCTGACGAACTGCCACTCCTCGAGGAACTCGGCCTGAACAACCTCAATCAGATCGAAGCCGCCATCAAGCGCTACGGCATCGACTGCGACTACGAGCGCACCGGCGTGATCGACGTGGCCTACGACTCGCACGCACCGAGTTATCTCGACGAACTGCGCGACGACTTCCAGCAACTCCGATCGTTGGGCCAGAAGGTGTCGTGGCTCGATCGCGATCAGATGCGCGCTCAAGTCGACTCACCCACTTACACCGGCGGGCTGTGGCACCACGACCGCGCCGCCATCGTCGATCCGGCTCGACTCGCTTGGGGACTGAAAGCGGCTGCCGAATCACTCGGCGTACGGATCTACGAGGACACCAAGGCCACCAGTATCGAGCGCGACGGGGTGGGCATCTTGGTGCAAACACCTCTCGGTCGCGTTCGCGCCGGCAAGGTCGCTCTGGCCACCAACGCGTTCAAGCCGTTGCTACGCCGACTCCGTCACTACATCGTGCCCGTGTACGACTACTGCATGGTGACCGAGCCACTCACCGACGAGCAATTGAGCCGCATCGGTTGGAAGAACCGCCAGGGACTCTCCGACATACCGAATCAGTTCCACTACTACCGGCTCACCCAGGACAACCGCATCCTGTGGGGTGGATACGACGCGGTGTACTTCTTCCGCGGCAAGGTGAGCGTCGAACAAGAAAGTCGGCCCGAGTCGTGGGCGCGACTCAGCACTCACTTCTTCCGAACGTTCCCGCAACTCGACGACGTTCGCTTCTCACACGCGTGGGGAGGCGCGATCGACACCTGCTCCCGGTTCTGCGTCTTCTGGGGCCGCGCTCTCGGCGGTCGCGCCGCGTACGCGCTCGGCTACACCGGCCTCGGTACCGCATCGTCACGATTCGGCGGTGAAGTGATGCTCGATCTCCTCGACGGCAAACGTTCGGTGGCCACGCAAACCGACTTCGTGAAGGAGAAGCCCGTCCCGTTCCCACCCGAGCCGTTCAAGTTCCTCGGCATCCAAGCCACCCGCTGGAGCCTCGATCACGAAGACAAGACCGGCAAGCGCAACATGTGGTTGCGCACTCTCGATCGCCTCGGACTCGGCTTCGACACCTGACGTCAGCATCTGACGTCGAAATGTGACGTCAACGCGCCGGGAGCAATGCCCGCAGCGCCGGCAAGACTTTCGCACTCACGATCGCCTCGAGATCGGCGGCCGTCATATGAACACCGTCGCCACGGAGACTTCCGGGTTCGTCACCTTCGGCCTCCAGAACGAACGACGCCCAATCGACGAGTGAGATCTCGGGCCACGTTTCGGTGTACGACACCATGGCGGCGTTCCACGCATCCACTCGATCGTCGGCCGAGAACGGTGCACCGCCCAACGCCCCGCCGAACACTCGTGGGCTCGTCAAGAACGCGAACCTGGAACCACTCTCACGGCCCGACTCGAGCAGACGGCTCAGGGCTTCGCGTTGACGTAGGTCGTATTCGGGATCACCCAGCGCGAACCACTCGCCGTTCTTGTCGTACTGCTGCTCGGCTTGCTGGGGAACCGAATAGACCATCAGCACGAGTGCCGGCGCGAAGTCGGGAATGATCGTCGCCCATTCGCGGTCGGCGCGTGGACACGCGCTCAGGTCGAACGTGACATCGCCCCACCAGCGCACGCGTTCGACGGCGGCAAGCGGACAATTCCGCCCACCTGCCCACAACACGTTCAGTTCGTCTCCGGCCACGGTGTCGAGCGCTGCGGCCAGACCGAACGACGTGCTGTCGCCGATCACCAGCACCCGGCTGCGGTCGTCGGGCGCATCACTGATCACGCCGACCAGAGTCGCCTCGAGTGTTGCCGCCACGGTGTCAACGGAATCGACCGGTAGAACCGTGACGTTCTCCGAGCGTGCTCCCCACTCGGCGAGTTCTCCCCCGAGCGCATCGGCCGGGCCGAGATCGATGACGATCACCGGTCGTTGACCCACGGCGGTGGCGACGGTCGCCACGTAGTCAGCGGCCACGGTGAACTGTCGATCGCGCCACCACGGCCGCTCGAGCAGATCGTGCGCACTCGGATCACCCACCAACCGTGCGAGCAGCGCCCGCTCGGTTCGACCAAAAGTCACCACCGTGGCGGCCACTGGTGCGTCAGTCGAGGCGTCGACGAGTGCCTCGGCGACGGATCCACATCCGTTCGCGCGCTCGAGACCGGCCCGGAGCGGACAACCAATTGAATCGGGCCGAACGAAATCCAGACGCCTTCCGTCCGGTAGCGACTCGGGCAGTACGACGTCGTCTCCACCCACGAGCGCCACGCGAACCGTCGGAACCGTTGCGACGACTTCGGTTGTACCGAACGACACGACCTCATCGGGTGCATCGAGACCGGCCAGTACGGGCACGGTGAACTGCGGAATGACCAGGATCGTGACGACCACTGCGACCACCGCGCCGCCCGCGGCTGTCGCGGCCCGACGGAATCCGACCAGAACGCGCCGACGGCGCACTGGATTCTCGATCAGGAAATACGACACAAGCGTGATCGACACCGTGACCACCACGCGAACGAGCACGAGTCCGAATCCGTCGAGACCGACTCGTTGCTCGTCGAGGACGACGATCACTGGCCAGTGAAAGACGTACAACCCGTAGCTCACTCGGCCGATGGACACGAGCGGCCGACGGCTCATCAGCCAATTGACCGGACCCGGAACCAGCGAACCGAGGATGACCGCGACCGATACGAGCGAGAACGCCGCCAGCCCACCCGAGTACACGATGCCGTCGTCGATCGACACCGTGGCCACGGCGACACCGAGCACGAGTACACCAGCGGCGGCAATGACGGCGAAGGCTCTCGCCACGCGCGCACTGATCGCACGACCGATCGGCAGAAGGGTCGCGAGCACGGCTCCGGCCAGTAGTTCGGCGGCTCGAACGTGGGTTCCGTAGTAGATGAGATTTCGCGAGTCGGCGAGCAGACCGGCCACGACGCTCACCGCCATGAGTCCGGCGAGAACGAGGCCGACCGAGCGCCGCGCTCGAATCAGCAGAGCGGCCATCAGCAAGGGGAAGACGACGTAGAACTGTTCCTCGATCGCCAGCGACCAGAAGTGCTGCACGGGTGAAGCACCGTTGCTGAAGAGATCGGCGTACGTCTGCGAACTGGAGGCGAATCTCCAGTTCGCCACATATCCGAGGGCCGCTCCGAGGTCACCGCGCAACCGAGGTGACCGAAGGGACTCGATGGCCAGGGCTGTGCCAGCGACGATCGCGATACCGAGCAGCGCGGCTGGCATGAGGCGCCGGAATCGGCGCGACCAGAAGTCGAGCAACGAGAACCGCCCGGTCGAGTCGAACTCGTCGAGGATCAACTGAGTGATGAGATAACCCGACAACGTGAAGAACAGCGAGACCGGCAAGAAACCGCCGGCGAAGCCCGCGACTTCCAAGTGGAAGGCCATGACCAACAGCACCGACAGCGCTCGGATGCCGTCGAGGGCGGGAACGTACGCCAAACCTCGAGATTCCCCCACCTCGATGAGATTACTTGTGGGCTCGCGGGCCACCTAGGGTGAGACGGTTCACATGAGCACGGAAGCCACGACCTCCAACCCCTCGCTTCTGCCGACCATCGCGGTCGGCATCGGTGCCGGCCTTCTGTCGGGTCTCTTCGGCGTGGGCGGCGGCATCCTCGTCGTGCCGGCCCTGGTGATGATTCTCGGCTTCGATCAACGGCGCGCGAGCGGAACGTCGCTCGGTGCCGTGCTTCCCATCTCGATCGCCAGCCTCATCACGCATTGGTCGCAGGACAACGTCGACTGGAGCGTCGCGTTGTGGTTGTCGATCGGTGCGATCGGCGGCGCCATCTACGGAACGAAGCTCATACACGTTCTTCCGCGCAAGACGCTCGGCTACCTGTTCGCAGCCGTCCTCGTGGTCACTGCGGTTCGGCTCTACATCCCCACCGAAGCCAACGGGCGCGACGCCATCGCGTTCCTGACCGCCGTGGCCATGATCGCCGTCGGCTTCGCCACCGGCGTGTTGGCCGGACTGCTCGGAATCGGCGGAGGCGTCGTGATGGTGCCGGCCATGATCGTTCTGTTCTCCGAGATCCCGGTGATCGCCAAAGGCACATCGGCCGCCGTCATCATTCCCACGTCGATCATGGGGACGATTCGCAACCGCAAGTCGAAGAACATCGACATGCGAGTGGCCGCGATCGTCGGTGTGGCGGGCATCCCCACCGCCATCGTCGGCGGCATCGTCGCCGACGTGATGGACGACACCGTCTCGAACGCTCTATTCGCCACCCTTGTGCTGATCGTGGCGGCCCGAATGATCAACGACGTTCGCAAGTCGTGACCGTCATCATGACGGCCACCGTGGCAACGCGCTTCTAGAGGCTCGGGATCAGCGACGCCAACTGACGGAACTCGTCCATCGTCACCTTCGTCGGATCGGGCGACAACACCTGTACGCACACATGATCGGCCCCGCCGTCGAGGTGAGCCTTGATGCGTGCCTGGATGTCGTCGAGAGATCCCCACGCGACGATGGCGTCGACCAATGCATCGGTGGGACCGGCGATGTCCTCGTCGGTCCAGCCGAGACGCTTCAAGTTGTTCGTGTAGTTGGGAAGTCCGAGATAGGTCTTCATGAATCCACGGGCGATGGCGCGGGCCTCACTCGCACCTCGCGAGAACACGACCGCTTGTTCGGGCGCCAGCAATGCGTCAGGACCCATGGCGGCGCGGGCGATAGGTGTGTGCTCCACCGGCACGAAGTACGGATGAGCGCCCATCGTGCGCTCAGCAGCCAACTTGAGCATCTTGGGTCCGAGCGCAGCGAGCGCTCGGGCCGGCGGTGCTGACGGCTGGGCCGCGAAGTAGAGGCCGCGGTCCATCGCATCGAGGTACTTGACCATCGTGGAGTAGGGCTTGTCGTAATTGCCGCCGTGAAAACCTTCGACCGCGGGCTGATGGCTCACACCGATACCGAGCAGGAACCGATCGGGGAATGCTTCGGTGATGGTCTTCCACCCAGCCTGCATGGTCATCGGAGAACGAGCGTGCAGGCTCGCGATTCCCGTCGCGAGGATCAGTTTCTCGGTGGCCGACAACAACAGAGCGGTCGATGCGAATGGTTCACGACCTACGGCTTCGGGAACCCACACCGTCGGAAAGCCCAACTCTTCGATCTGGGCCGCGAACTTCTGCGCTTCACGCATGGGCTGAACATCGAGCTGGAACGTCCAGAGTCCGAGTTTTCCGAGGGCTGCTTTCGTGAGGGCCATGCGGCGAAACTAGGCGACTTTCCGAGCGCCACCACGATCGGGACTACCTTCGACGCATGGCCGAATCCCCTCATCACGCGCTCGCCACCACGCTCCTCGATGGCATGGTGCAGGCAGCCTCACCCGTCGTCTCCCCCGACGGCCAGTTCGTCGCGTTCGTGACCAACCGCGTCGATCTCGAGAAGAACACGTACAAGTCGCTCGTGTGGCTGGCTTCCACCACGGATGAATTCGCTCCCTATCCACTGACGTCCGGAGATCCGGGTGAGTCGCAGCCCTCGTGGTCTCCCGACTCGCGTCAGCTGGCCTTCGTGTCGGGCCGCGAAGGTGCCCAAGGCGCCAAGAAGGGCGAACGCACACTGCACGTGATCCCGGTCGCGTCACCCGGCGAGACACGAACGATCGCAGTGCGCAAGGACGGTCTCGATTCGCCGCGCTGGTCGCCCGACGGTCGCTTCATCGCGTTCACGTCGCGCGTTCCCGACGAGCGTTACTCGGCCGAGGACGAATCGTGGCAGTCACCACGACGAATCACGTCGTTCTTCACACGACTCGACGGCGAGAACTTCGTGTTCGATCGACCCAATCACGTGTGGGTCGTCGCGGCCGACGGAACCGGAGTTCCGCGCGATCTGACCCCGGGCGATCACGACCACGGGTCCTTCTGCTGGACGGCCGACTCGCGGGCACTCGTGGTGGCAGCGGCCCGCCACGCCGAGTGGGATCTCGATCTGGCCACCGACCTACACCTTGTTCCGCTCGACGGACCGATCACTCCGCTCACTCATCGCACCGGCGTGTACACGTCTCCCAGCACGAGCCCCGACGGCACGCGAGTCGCTTTCCTTGGTTACGACGACTCGAGCATCTACCCGCAGAACGTTCGGGTGGGGGTGCTCGATCTGGCCACTTCAACACACACCTGGGTGTCGGCCGACTTCGACCGCACCTTCGAGACGACCGTCGGCAACGTCGCACCGGTCTGGATCGACGACATGACGATCCTGGCGACCGCGGAAGATCGCGGTCAATGCCACCTCATGCGTATCGACGCGCGTGGAACCACGGCGCCCACCGCGGTCACCACCGGATCGCGCTGCGTGAAGACCTTCGATCATCGTGTGGGCATCACTGCCGCCGCAGTCTCGAGTCCCACCCGACCGACCGAGATCCACCTGTGGCGAAACGGAAACGAATCGGTTCTCACGAACGTCTCGGCCGAGATCGTGGTGCGCGTGAAGCCGGTCGACTGGGAACGGTTCGCGGTTCCGGTGAAGAACCCGACTCGTGACATCGGAACAACTATCGACCCGGTGATCGACGCGTGGATCATGCGCCCACACAACTTCGACGCGAACAAGAAGTACCCGGTGATCCTCAACGTCCACGGCGGTCCGCACACGCAGTACGGCGAGACCTACTTCGACGAGTTCCAGGCGCAGGCTGCGGCCGGTTTCGTGGTGGTGGCGTGCAATCCACGCGGATCGTCGGGTCGCGAAGAAGCCTGGGGACAGGCGATCATGGGCCCCAAGCACCCGAAGCGACCCGGCACCGGCTGGGGTGGAGCCGATCTGGAGGACGTGCTGAACGTCCTCGATACCGCACTCGATCGTTACCCGTTCTGCGACCGCGGTCGAGTCGGTATGCAAGGCGGCAGTTACGGCGGATACATGGCGACACTGTTGGCCGCTCGACATGCCGGACGACTGCGCACGGTCTGCACCGAGCGGTCGGTCAACAACTTGCTCACCGAAGAGTGGTCGAGTGACATCGGCACCATGTTCCGCGTCGAACACGGCCCCGATCCGGTGAGCGACCCCGACGAATACACCCGGATGTCGCCGAGCACCCTCGCGCGCGACATCGACGTCCCCGTCCTCATCGTGCACAGCGAAAACGACCTGCGGTGTCCGATCAGCCAGGCCGAGGAACTCTTCGTCACACTGCGACTGATGAAGAAAGAAGTCGTCTTCTACCGATTCCCGGCCGAGACACACGAACTGTCACGCAGCGGGTCTCCTGTTCATCGCCGTCAGCGCTTCGAGATCATTCTCGACTGGTTCACCGAGAAACTCTCGTGAAAGTTCCGCTCACTCGTTACGGAGCCAGTGATCGATCAGCTTGCGAGCGATCGAGATGCCAGGAGGAATCGGCGGCAGGTCGTCCTTGCGGTACCAGTTGGCGTCCATGATCTCGTTCGGATCGCACACGATGTCGCCGCGCACCCATTCGGCTCGGAAACCGAGCATGAGACTGTGCGGGAACGGCCACGGTTGACTGCCGAGATACCGGACGTTGCCCACCTCGACGCCGACTTCTTCACGCACTTCGCGCACGACCGCACCTTCGAGGGTCTCACCCGGCTCGACGAATCCGGCCAGACACGAATACATCGGCGCGCGGAACTGGACACCGCGCGCGAGCAGCGCCTCCTGGTCGGGTCCGGGCTCACCGCGCGTCACGAGCGTGATCATCGCCGGCGCCAGTCGCGGAAAAGCCACCAACCCGCAAGCCGGACACTTCATGGCCCGCTCGTTGCGCGCGAGCTCGGTCGCGGTCCCGCACCGACCGCAGAAGCGATGCGTCCGGGCCCAGTCGACGAGTTGCACCGCGCGCCCGGCCACGAGCCATTCGTCTTCCGAAGCCCGACCGAAGTAACTGAACAGGTCGAGGGCGGCACCTTCCGACGGGTCGTCGCCGCGCGGAACGTCGACACCCCACCATGCGTGACCGTCGAGCACTCCGAGGAAGTGCACCGACCAGTCGTCGTGAGCGCGTCGATCGTCGACCCAGACACGTGACTCGACCACGTGCACGTACCGATGTCCGGCGACGGAGTCGGGCGGCGTCATCCCCGGCTCGAATCGTGTGAGCCGGCTGATCACCCCCGGTGCGTAGGGGTGGTCTGAGGGGCGGCTTCCGGACTGGGTCACGTCACGAGTGTGACCGTAGGATGCCCCTCATGTCGAACTCTTCATCTTCTGGTCGCTCCGTCGTGATCGTCGAGGCCGTCCGCACACCGGTCGGCCGCAAGAACGGTGGCCTCTCCACCCTGCATCCCGCCGAGATCCTCGGGCTCGTTCAGAAAGAAGTCGTCCGTCGCACCGGCATCGACCCGGCCGCCATCGAACAGGTGGTCGGCGGAAACGTGAGCCAAGTCGGCGCCCAGAGCTTCAACATCACCCGCACCGCCTGGCTCTCGGCCGGACTGCCGCTCACCACCGCGTGCACCACCGTCGACACTCAGTGCGGTTCGAGCCAGCAGGCGACCGGTTTGGCCGCATCACTCGTGGCGTCGGGCGTCGTCGACGTGGCGATGGCCTGTGGCGTCGAGTCGATGAGCCGTGTTCCGATCGGATCGAACTCGGCCAAGTCGCTCGGCCTCGGGGTTCCGGTTCCGAAGAGCTACTTCGAGTTGTATGAGTTCACGTCACAGTTCGAAGGTGCCGAGCGCATCGCCGACAAGTGGAACATCACGCGCGCCGACACCGATGCGTTCGGTCTCGCGTCGCAGCAGCGCGCCGCGCGTGCCTGGGCCGAGGGTCGCTTCGACGGCCAGTTCATCGAAGTCGAGGCGCCCGACCTCGATGCCGAGGGCAATCCAACCGGTACAACACATCGCGTCACTCGCGACGAAGGCATCCGCGAGTCGACCCTCGAGAAGTTGGCCACGCTCAAGCCGGTCGCTCGCGAGAACGGCGTGCACACCGCCGGCAACTCGTCGCAGATCTCCGATGGTGCCGCCGCACTCCTCATGATGACTGAGGAGAAGGCCAAGGAACTCGGTCTCAAGCCGCGGGCTCGCGTGGTCGACTCGTGCCTCGTAGGTGTCGATCCGATCCTGATGCTCACCGGTCCGATCGACGCGACCCAGCGTCTCCTCGAGCGCAACAACCTCACCATCGACCAGATCGACACGTTCGAGATCAACGAAGCGTTCGCGTCAGTCGTTCTCGCGTGGGCCAAGGAAGTGGGCGCCGATCTCGAGAAGACCAATCCGAACGGCGGTGCGATCGCTCTCGGTCACCCACTCGGCGGCACCGGTGCGGTCCTCATGACCAAGGCCTTGTACGAGCTCGAGCGCACCAACGGTCGCTACGGCCTCGTCTCGATGTGCTGCGGTGGCGGTCTGGGAACCGGCACGCTCATCGAGCGCATCTGACCGCCGGCCGCGCCAGCGGCTCTCCACATTCGGCCGTGCCGATACATCGACGTGTGACGAGTCTCGCGAAGTACTCGTTCGTCGTGACGTCGTTCGCCATCACGTCCTTCTTGGCCGTCGTTGGCTGCTCGAGTTCCCGTCCGGCTCTGTCGTCGAACGCTGACGGACGGGTCGCACGAGTGATCGACGGCGACACGATCGATGTCGAGTTCGTCATCGACGGACGTTCGGTCACCGATCGAGTTCGACTGATCGGAATCGACACCCCCGAAACCAAGAAGCCGAACACCCCCGTCGAATGCTTCGGTCCCGAGGCATCAGCGCGAACCGAACAACTCGTGCCCGAAGGAACCGAGGTGCGCGTGGTGCTCGACCGCGAAGAACGTGATGACTACGGACGAGTTCTGGCCTACGTGTATCGCGTCGCCGACGACCTGTTCGTGAACCGTCAATTGCTCGCCGAGGGTATGGCGCGGATTCTCTCGATTCGGCCGAACGTGTCGTTGGCGTCCGACTTGCAAGCAGCCGAAGCCGAAGCCCGTCGCGCCTTGCGTGGACTCTGGGGAGCCTGTCCCCTCGGGTAGCGTGACGGCGTGAGCGACCTCGCCGAACGCCTCGGCTACGACAGCGACACCCGGTTGGTGATCCTGTCGTGCGACGATCTCGGTTCGTGTCACGCCGCCAACATGGGTGTGTACTCGGCATTGCGAGACGGTGTCGCCACGTGTGCATCGGTCATGATTCCGGCTCCGTGGTCGCGCCATGCGGCACTGATGTATCGCGGCGAAGACGTGGGCGTTCACCTCACTCTCAACGCCGAACATCCGGCGTACCGCTGGGGACCGATCACCCATGCGCCGTCGCTCCTGTCGGGCGATGGTGGTTTCCCCCGCGATATCGACGACTTGTGGGAGCACGCCGATCCCGCCGAGGTTCTCCGCGAGTGTCGCGCCCAGATCGAGCGGGCGATTCTGTGGGGTTTCGACGTGACCCATCTGGCTCCCCATCTCTCGGCCATCACTCTTCGGCCCGAATTCTTCGACGTGTACCTCGAACTGGCGGTCGAGTTCGATCTGCCGATTCGTCTTCCCTCGACGGTGAGCACCGAGGCGGCCGGCTTTCCGTTCCGCGATCTGGCCGCCGAAGAGGGTGTTGTGTTCCCCGACCACTTCGACCACGACTGGCGGGCGGGTAGCCGCGAGCGCGTCTACGCGGCGATCGCTTCGTTGCCGGCCGGCGTGTCGGAAATTCACGTTCAGCCAGCCATCGACACCGCCGAGGTGCGTGCGCTCGCCGGCGACGTGGCCGACGGCTGGATCGATGATCTCGATCTGGTCGTGAACGACGCTACGTTGCGCACACTCCTGCGTGACTCGGGTGCGGTGCTGATCGGTTACCGCGAACTCCGCGACGCGATGCGCTCAGCCTGATTGGGCGACCAACCGAGCCAACGTCGCGGCGGCTTCGCCCGACGACAATGCGTCGAACAACGGGCCGGACGGGCCGGTGTTCTTCAACTTGCCGAGCATGAACGCCACCGACGGATCGAGTGACGCATCGGCCAACGACACGCTCACCACGACATCGGCGTCATCGGGGCCATCGACGATCTCGTCGTTCTTGCCGCGGGCCACGCGGTACTGAAGACGCGCGCCGCTCACGTCGTGCTCGTCCGCTCGAGCTCGACGAGTCGCTGTGGCCGATCGACGCCGGTGGGCAACGCCATCACCTCGGCGATGCCATCGAACAAACAGATCTCCACGGCGTCGGCCTCCGGAGAGCTCACGGCCGAACGCGCGAGTACCCAGTCTTCCCACGGGTAGAGCGCCGACAATTCGTCGTCATCGAGCCCGAACCACCAAGCCTCCGTCGGGTCGACTTGGGTGGCGTGCGCCAGCAGTGCCTGCGAGCGTGCGTGCATGTGCGATGCGATGTGCAGTCGAGTGGTCACACGGTCGTCGTGGCTCGGCCGCGACAACCACTTCTCGTCGAACGGCGACTTTCCCGACTTGGCGATCATCGCGTCGTGCACCATACGCATACGAGTCTTCGTCCAGACCGTGTAGTACATCTTCAACGGCTGCCAAACCGGCCCGGCCCACGGATACCACGTCGGATCGCCGGCGCGCTCGAATGCCACCACCGACACGTCGTGGACCTTCACATGGTCGGGGTGCGGATAACCGCGTTGATCGTCGTTATAGGTGATGATCACCTGCGGCCGAGTGCGTCGAATGACGGCAACCAGTCGGCCGACCGCCTCGTCGAGATCGGCTTGATGAAAGCAAGCCGGATTCTGATTGGCCGGTGAGTCGACCATTCCCGAATCGCGATAACCGAGCATCACGACTTCGTGGAATCCGATGATCTCGGCCGAACGCGACAACTCGATCGGTCGGAGTCGGGCCATGACCGCTTTCTCGGCCTCCGGCTCGACGCCGTGGAACGGACCACCTGGCTCGCGTAGCGCCGGATTCTGCAGGTCTCCCTCTTCACCACCGGTGCAGCACACGAGCACCGTACGCACGCCGAGATCGGCGTAGGCCGCAAGTGTGGGAGCACCCTTGGACGCCTCGTCATCGGGATGGGCATGCACGGTCAGGACGCAGAGCGGATGTCCGTTCGCATCGAGACGCATGTCCGAAACGCTAGTTCGCCGACACCTGGACCCATCGGGCGCATAGCGTGTCGGGCGATGACACGCGACACCGATACGACGCGCCGGGGTCGTGCCGTCCTGTTCGGCTTGCTGGGTCTGATTCTCACGGCGTGCTCGACCGATGGGCGCGAGATGCGGCCCCCGCGCCCCGACCAGTCGCAGTCGATCATCGAGAGCACCCTCGCCCCGGTTCCCGAATTGGGCGGATTCGATGCCTCGGTCGCACCCACTCCCGCGCTGACGTTCGCACTCACGCTTCCCTGGTCCGAGGGAGGTCCGATACCGGCCGATTACACGTGTGGCGGATCGGATGTATCGCCCCCACTCGTCTGGTCGGGCGTCCCGGTCGATACCGCATCGCTGGCCATCGTCGTGACCGACCTCGACGCCACGTCCACCGACGGGCGACCCTTCGTGCACTGGATCGTGGCCAACATTCCGCCGTCGATCACGGCGATTCCCACCGGAGGCACGATCGCCGGTTCGATCGAGGCCCTGAACGATTTCTCGTCCGTGGAAGTCCCCCGATCGGGCTGGAGCGGCCCGTGCCCACCCGCTGGCGCAACACACGCGTACTCGTTCGAGATCCGCGCTCTCGATCAATTCGTCGAGTTGTCCGACGACAGTCCGGCCGCCGACCTCCTGGCCGCGGTCGACGCCGCCACCGTGGCCACAGCCTCGGGGACGGGCACCGTCGCCGGCTGACCACGCTCCGCGTTCAGTCGACCACTCCGTGCCACAATGGCTCCATCACCTCCACACCGTCTCCCCCCGACCCAACCCCTGATGTGAACCGCCACGCCGCCGCCTCGGCCGATCTGGTGGTGGCGGTCGATCGGGAAGGGCGCGTGGTCGACGCCAACCCCGCTGCCCGGCGATTCTCGGAGGGTGCGGTCGGACTGGCCGATCTGGTGGCCGCGATTCAGACCCAGATGCCACGCTCGATCACCGAACGGTGGCGCGGCGAGGTCGCTCTGCGCGACTCGCGGAGCAACCCGGTCGTCCTCGACTGCGAAGTGATCGTGCACACCGGTTCGGTTCACTGGTCGGCCTGGTGTCGCGACATCACCGAATCGAGTCGCGTTCAGGCCGCCCTCGCCCATCAGGCGACGCACGACCCGCTCACCAATTTGCCGAATCGCACCCTCTTCTCGCGCCGAGTGGCTGAAGCGATCGAACGCAGTCGGCGCGAAGGCCGCGATCTCGCGGTGATGTACGTCGACATCGACCGTCTGAAAGACGTGAACGACACGCTCGGCCACGACTTCGGTGACGTCTTGATCACCACCATCGCGCGCCGCCTCGCCGTGAACACACGCCCGGGCGACGTGGTCGGTCGCGTCGGGGGCGACGAGTTCGTCGTGTTGTGCGAGCGCACCGATGACGACGAGACCGCACTCGAAGTCGCGCGTCGGATGTGCTCGGCGTTGTCGGCCCCCGTCGTTCTGCGCGGTATCGAGGTCGCCAGTGGTGCCAGCGTGGGCGTGGCCACGTCGCGCGGCCTCAGCAGGTCGACGTCGTCGTTCGACGCCGCACAACACTTGATGCAGGACGCCGACACCGCGATGTACCACGCCAAGGCGCGTGGAGGTGGAGCGTCAGCGCTCTTCGACGACGCCATGCGCAGCGAAGCGTCCCGTCGCGCCCGGCTGGCCGTCGATCTCGAACGAGCCGTTGGCGAACGGCGACTGCACCTCGAATTCCAGCCGATCGTGCGCGCTCACGACTCGCGACTGGTCGCCTGCGAAGCACTCTTGCGATGGGAGCATCCGACCGAGGGACTGCTCGCACCGGCAGCCTTCATCGACCTGGCCGAGCAATCGGGGCTCATCGTGCCGATCGGCGACTGGGTGCTCGACGAAGCGGCCCGCACGCTCGCCCGGTGGATGGACGAGGGTCGCCTCAATCGAAAGTTCCGCATCCACGTGAACGTGTCGGCGCGTCAGGTGGCCGATCCACACTTCGTCGAGAAGGTCACGACCATCACTGGACTGCACGGTCTGACTCCGGCCAATGTCGCACTCGAATTCGACGAGACCTTGCTCGGCCGCGACGACACCTTGCGAACCCTGCAGTCGCTGCATCGAATCGGTGTCCAGTTGACGATCGACCACTTCGGTCGTGGTGGTTCGTCGCTCACCGCCTTGCGCAATGGTCCGGCCGACCACGTGAAACTCGACGCGTCTCTCACCGGGATCGTCGGCTTCGGTGACGATTCACTGTTCAGGAGCGTCGTTCAACTCGTGCACGCGCTGGCCGCCTCGGTGGTGGCCGAACACGTCACCAGCGCGAGCCAACACGAACGTCTGCGCACGCTCGGCTGCGACTATCTACAAGGACACCACATCGGCCGGCCCGCGCGGGCCGAGCACTTCTGGGTGGGCGCGCGGTCAGTGGGCGACTGACACCGCGTCGAGGTAGTCGGCGAACTTCTCGACCGCCGCCTCGCGACGGGTCGGGACGTGTTCGCGCGACGGATCACTCGCTCGGTAGTTCTTCAGGATCTGACGAGCCACGGTGACCTTGTGTACTTCGTCGGGGCCGTCGTAGATACGCGCGGCACGGGCCGCCCGATACATGGCCTCGAGGGGCAGATCGGTGGTGTAGCCGAGGCTGCCGTGGATCTGAATCGCACGGTCGATCACGTTGTACAGCACCTTGGCACCCCAGAACTTGATGACTCCGATCTCTACTCGCGCATCGCTGTAGTGCTTGCCCGCGGCGTGCAACTGATCCATCTTCCAGGCGGCCTGGAGAGTGAGCAGACGAGCGGCCTGCATCTCGGCGTAACTCTCGGCGACCCAGTCCTGAATCATCTGCTTGTCAGCGAGAATGCTGCCGTGGGTGTAACGCGTGAGCGCTCGCTCGCACAGCATGTCGAAGGCGCGTTGGCTCTGACCCAACCAACGCATCGCGTGGTGGATGCGGCCGGGTCCGAGCCGCTTCTGCGCGAGGGCGAAGCCCTGGCCGATTCCGTCCTGGCCGCCCACGATGTTCTCGAACGGGACGCGCACGTTGTCGTAGATGATCTCGGCGTGACCACCGGGCTCGCCGGTCTTGTGATCGGGCTCGCCCATGGTGGGAACGTCGCGCACGATGTTCACGCCCGGTGTACGGGTCGGAACGATGATCATCGAGAAAGCCTTGTACGCGCTGGTGTCGGCATCGCCGGTGCGCGCCATCACGATGAGGAAGTCGCTGATCGATGCGTTGGACGAGAACCACTTGTGCCCGTTGATGACCCACTCGTCACCGTCGCGCACCGCCGTGGTCTTGAGGAGAGTCGGGTCGGCGCCCGCGCTCGGCTCGGTCATGCTGAAGCACGACCGCAACTTTCCTTCGAGCAAGGGCTGCATCCAGGTCTCGCGCTGCTGAGCGGTACCGCCCACGGCGATCAGTTCGGCGTTGCCACTGTCGGGGGCATTGTTCCCGAAAATGCTCGGCGCGTACACGCACTGGCCGAGGATCTCGTGCATCAAGCCGAGCTTCACCTGCCCGAAGCCGAGCCCGCCCATGTCGGGTGGAAGGTGGGCAGCCCAGAGCCCGCGCTTCTTCACTTCTTCCTTGAGAGGGGCGGTGACCTTCATGAAGGTTTCACGGCCCTTCGGCGTGCGCCACACGTCGGCCAGAGTTTCGAGCGGAATGATCTCCTCACGCACGAAACCGCGCATCCACTCGAGTTTCGCTTCGAACTCGGGCTCGGTCTGGAAGTCCCATGCCATGGCGTTCCCCCTGTCTGATGGCGCTCAGTGCGCACTGTGTCGAAAGTTTCGGCACCGCGACGCCCCCGCGCCCGGCCCGACCCCGATGACCGTAGCAAGACGGGGTACCGTGATCATCACGCTGCTGTCGCGCTGACTTCACGACATGACCGAGTTCCCCCCGCCTCAACTTCCTGCGTGCACACGTCACCCCGATCGGCTCACTGGTCGGTCGTGCACTCGCTGTGGTCGTCCGGCGTGCAGCGACTGTCTCGTTTCCGTGACCGTCGGTAGTCACTGCACCGAATGCGTGAGGGCCAGTCGACCGGCGGCTTCGGTTCGAGTGCGCGACTGGAACGCACGTCAGTCCATCGCCGTCACACTCGTGCTCATTGGCATCAATCTGGCCGTCTTCGCGTGGGTACTGATGGGTGACGTCTCATCGGCCGGATTCACCGATCGTCCGAGCGATCGGGAGATCGATCTCGGTCTCAGCAAATGGCTTCTGCAGGACGCGGCGGGCTGGTACCGCCTGGTGTCGGCCGGGTTCCTCCACTTCGGTCTGCTCCATCTCGCGATGAACATGATCCTCCTGTATCAACTCGGTCAGATGCTCGAACCCGCGCTCGGTCGTGTCCGCTTCGGGTTGCTGTACTTCGCGTCGTTGCTCGGCGGTTCACTCGGTGCACTCGTGATCCAAGGCAACGCCGGCGGATTGCACGGTGGCGCCTCCGGCGCCGTGTTCGGCCTGATGTCCGCGGCCGCGGTGGGTCTGCAACGACGGGGCGTCAACGTGTTCCAGACCGGTATCGGCGCGACCCTCGTGATCAACCTGCTGCTGACGTTCACCATCCCAGGCATCTCGATCGGAGGTCACCTCGGAGGTGCGGCCGCCGGCGCCGTGTGCGGTGCGGTGATGCTGGCCCCGACGTGGCGACGGACCCCGAGTTGGAGTTCTTACGCGGTGCCGATCGCCGTCGCGGTGGTGTCGTTCGTGGCCAGCGTGGCCGTAGCGGCCTGAACCTCGCCACGGCGCAGACGCGGAGCGACACGCAGTCCACTGGTGCGCAGAATCGACACGATCTGTCGGCTGGTCACTTCACGTGCGCCGAGGTCGACCGCCATGGTCCGATACTCGTCGGGCAAGTCGTAGTGATCGAGGTGGAACGCTCGTCGCGACACGCCGAGTCCGAAGGCGAACTCGTGGAGCTCGTCGAGGTGCAGATCGCTGACGAGGTGACACCAACGGCGGTCGCGGAACCACCAGGCGGCCGGATCGACGTAGAGAGTCAGCGGCGGCGGTTCTTGCGCACGCGAACCGGAACGGGCTTGGGTGAATCGACGCGAATTCCGGTGGCACCAATGCCGACCGCGGCGCCGACGGCCGTGCCGACCACGACCAGGTTCACGATCCAGGAAGCCATGCCCACACCGTACTCGTCGGCCGTGCGTGAGTGCTGGCGGAGGTCAGTGCGCGCAGCCGCAGCCCGAGCCGCAACCGCCACCCGATGACGGTGCGGGCGAGGCGGCCGGAGCCGACCCTCCACCCACCGAAGCGAAGACCGAGAGCAGACGCACCGCACCCGGATGCCCCTCGGGACACGTCGCGGGGTCGCTGGCTTCGGACATCGGACGGCGGACCTCGAAGGTCGATTCGCAGGTTCGACAGCGGAACTCGTACAGCGGCATCGGCCACAGTGTAGGTCTCTGGTTGACTGGTCGTCATGGCCGCGATCACCGAGACGGATTTCCGGACCGACGTCCGGACCGAGAACGTTCCGCAGACCGGTCGGCCCGACTGCGCCCACATCGTGAAGGTCGGCCCGGGCGAAACCGCGGCCGCCAAGGTTCTGGAGGCCCGCGTCATGGGCACACCCCTCGAAGCGCTCTGTGGCCACGTCTGGGTCCCGTCACGCGATCCGAAATCACTCCCGCTGTGCGAGGAGTGCAAGAACATCTACGAGATGTACAAGTCGTTCAACGACGGGTTGAACGACACACCGGGCGAATGAGCACCGACGACTGAGCCCGGCGACTTCTTCGTGTCCACTCCACTGCGCATTCGACCGGCCGCGCGCGCCCTCGTGATCACTCCGGCCGCGCGAGTTCTGCTCGTACGTTTCGAGTTCCCAGCCGGCTCGCGTTGGGCACTACCCGGTGGTGGCCTCGAACCCGGTGAAGATCACGTGGCCGCGCTGCGTCGCGAGTTACGTGAGGAAGTCGGACTCGTCGATTCCGCCATCGGTCCACACATCTGGACCCGAGAGCATCACGTGAAATTCATCAACGGACAGTGGGACGGACAACGCGAGCACATTCACGTCGTCGAAGTCGACGAGGAGTTCGAACCCGCGCCGGCTCTCCCCTGGTCGACGCTCAACGAGGAATACATGTTCGAACTTCGGTGGTGGAGTATCGACGAGATGCGAACGCGCGACGACATCTGGTGGGTGCCGCGCGCCCTCCCCGACCTCATTGACGACGTCGTCCGCACCGGAGTGCCTTCTTCTCCCGTCGACGTCGAGCCGTAGAGTGGCCCCGTGCCCGACCTGAGTTCGATCGTCACCTTCGCCATCGCGTCGGTCGCGCTCCTTCTCATCCCCGGCCCGGCCGTGATCTACGTGCTCAACCGCTCGGTGTCCGACGGACGCGAAGTCGGACTGGCCGCGGTAGCCGGTCTCGAGCTCGGCAACTTCGTGCACGTGGTGGCCGCCACCGCCGGACTCTCGGCGGTACTCGCCACCTCGGCCACCGCCTTCAACGCGGTGAAGTGGCTCGGCGCCGCCTATCTCGTGTTCGTAGGCCTACGAACCTTGGCCACCAAACCCCGCGCGGTGTCGGGCGACTCGGCTTCGGTGAGTCGGCGACGCTCGTTCAGTCAGGGCGTGATCGTCAACACCTTGAACCCGAAAGTCGCACTCTTCTTCTTGTCGTACCTTCCGCAGTTCATCGACCCCGACAATGGTGCGGCCTGGTCCCAGGCTCTCGTTCTCGGATCGATCTTCGTGGCCATCGGCTGTCTCACCGACGGCATGTACGCACTCACCGCCAGCGCACTTCGCACGGTTCTGCTACGTGGCCGCACACTTCCGTTCGTGCAGCGCTACGTAGCCGGCACAGTGTTCGTGGCGCTGGGCGTGGTGGCTGCCACCACCAAACGCTCGCACTAGAGCAGGTTGGTGATGGCGCCCTTTTCGGCGCCTTGAGCGAGCCGCGCGTACTTGCCGAGTACTCCACTCGTGTACCGCGGTGCGTTGGGCGTCCAACCCTGGCGGCGCCGTGTCATCTCGGCCTCGTCGACCAGCAAGTCGAGCGCGAGCGACGAGACGTCGATACGAATGCGGTCGCCGTCACGCACGAAGGCAATGGGGCCGCCGTCGACTGCTTCGGGGGCCACGTGGCCGATGCAGAAGCCCCACGTGCCGCCGCTGAAACGTCCATCGGTGATGAGCGCACAGTCGGCACCGCGACCCGCGCCTTTCAGTGCCCCGGTGATGGCCAACATCTCACGCATACCCGGGCCACCCTTGGGTCCTTCGTAACGGATCACGAGAACGGTGTTGGGCTGAATCTCGCCGGCCATGATGGCCGCCATCGCGCCGTCTTCTCCGTCGAAAACGCGGGCCGAACCTTCGAACTTGCGTTGCTCGGGAGTGAGGCCGGCGACCTTTACCACCGAGCCCTTGGGTGCGAGCGAACCGCTGAGCACCACGATGCCACCCTCGGCGCTGATCGGCGCGTCGATCGGATGCACAACGACACCATCGGGCGCCGGAGGATCAATTTCGGCCAGGTTCTCAGCCATGGTGCGCCCGGTGCACGTGAGCACGTCACCGTGCAGCAATCCGGCGTCGAGGAGATGCTTCAGAACGACCGGTACACCGCCCACGCGGTGCAGGTCGGTCATGTGGAACTTGCCACCCGGCTTCATGTCGGCGAAGTGCGGCACGCGGGCAGCAATCGTGTTGAACTCCTCGAGCGTCAAGTCGACGCCAGCCTCGTTGGCAATGGCCAAGAGGTGCAGCACCGCGTTGGTGCTTCCGCCCAGCGCATTGGTGAGCGCGATCGCGTTCTCGAAGGCCTTCTTGGTGAGGATGTCGCGCGGACGAATGCCGAGCCGAAGCATGTTCACAACGGCCTCACCGGCTCGACGCGCATCGTCCTCACGACTGCGATCGACCGCGGGAGCTGAGGCCGAGCCGGGCAACGAGAGCCCGAGCGCCTCACCGATCGACGACATCGTGTTAGCGGTGAACATGCCGCCGCACGCGCCTTCACCCGGGCAGGCCGCCTTCTCGATGGCGGTCAATTCGTCTTCCGACATGGTGCCAGCCGCACACGCACCAATCGCTTCGAACACTGTGGTGATGTCGATGTTCTTGCCGTTGTGCTGACCGGGCAAGGTGGATCCGTTGTAGACGAACACCGCCGGCAGATTGAGGCGAGCGATCGCCATCATCATGCCGGGCATGCTCTTGTCACATCCGCCAGTGGCGACGAGGCCGTCGAGCCGTTCGGCGTGCATCACGGCTTCCACCGAATCGCAGATCACCTCGCGACTCACGAGAGATGCGCGCATACCTTCGTGGCCCATCGAGATTCCATCGCTCACCGTGATGGTTCCGAACTCGAGAGGAACACCACCCGCGGCACGGACACCCACCTTGGCGGCCTCGGTGAGACGGCGCAACGACATGTTGCACGGCGTGATCTCGTTCCACGACGAGGCGACACCAACCTGCGGTTTGGCCCAGTCGTCGTCGGTCAGACCGACCGCGCGCAACATCGCACGAGCGGCCGCCTTCTGAATGCCGTCGGTGACATCACGACTGCGGGGTTTGACATCGACCGGAGTTCCGTCTGCGGGCGCCATGCCCTCCACGGTAGCCGTAGGGAGCGGTGGGCAGTCAGGCGGCTTTGGTGGTGCGCGGTCGCTTCAAGAACACGAAGAGCACCGGCAACAAGTACGCGAGGTAGGCGACGAGCCGAATCCGTTCGGTTTCGGCGTGCCAACCGAAGAAGCCTTTCATGAAATCGTAGAACGACCCGGACGCCCAGAGACCCGACGAGATCGTCCACACGGGATCGATCAGCAACCCGCTCTCGAGACCCAGCGCTTCACGGAACTCGTGGACCGCTTTGCCCACGAGCCCGGCCGCGAACAGAATCAGCAGAACCCCGGTGATCTGAAAGAACCGACGCAGATTCAACTTGTTTCCGCCGCGATAGATGATCCCCCCGAGAACCGCCGCCACGACGAGGCCCAGCAATCCACCCACGACGACCTGTGAACCGGAGGCCGAACCGGTTTCGGCACTCAGCAGGAACAGAACCGTCTCGAGTCCTTCACGAACCGTGGCCACGAACGCGATCACCACGAGTGCGGTCGTGCCCGTTGCGGTGTCGACTTTCTGACGCAACTCCGAACCCAACGAGCGCGCATTTGCGCGCATCCAGAAGATCATCCACGTGAGTACGGCCGCTGCGGCGACGGCGATCACACCTTCGGTGATCTGTTCGGCGGTTCCGTGCAGTTCACCAATCGCAGCGAAGATGATCAGGCCCACCCCGATACACAGACCGACCGCCAGGCCGGTGCCGCGCCACACGGCTCCGACTTCGGCCCCTCGGCCGGTCTTCACGAGATACGCGACGAGGATGGCCAGGACGAGGGAAACCTCCAGGCCCTCGCGCAGCGTGATCAGGAATGATGCTCCCATCACCGCCGATGTTAAGCAGACCTAACAGTCAGGAACAACTCCCCGTGGGGTGACCCGTGTGACTACTTCTTGCGGCCGAACCCGAACAGGTGCTGGCCGACCTTGCGCATCTGGATCTCCTCGCTGCCCTCGGTGATCCGGTAGCGGCGGTGGTGTCGGTAGATGTGCTCGAACGGCATGTGTCGGCTGTAGCCCACTCCACCGCACGTCTGCATCGCACGGTCGGCCGCATCGCAGGCGAGGCGATTGGCGCGGTAGTTGCACATCGCGACCAGGTGGGTGAATTCCATGAACCCCTCCACGTCGGGGCGATCGTCCTTGACCGAGTTGTCCATGAGCGTGGCCGTGTAGCGAATGAGTTGACGCAACATCGCGGCCTCGGTGTGCATCTCGACGAGTGGAAACTGAATGCCCTGATTGCTCGAAAGCTTCTTGCCCCACGTGATACGCGAGTTCGCGTAGGCAACCGCTTCGTTGATGCAGTACTGAGCCGCGCCGAGCGACGACGCCGCCTGACGAATTCGATTCTCGTGCACGAAGTGCTGTGCGAGATCGAGGCCGTGATCGAGTCGGCCGAACAACGCCGTGCTCGGAACCCGAACGTCCTTCATGCTCACTTCGGCGTGATCAGTGGGCATATTGAACGTCCACCAGAAGAAGTCGACGTTGAAGCCCGGTGAGTCGGTGGGAACCAGAAAGGCCGAGATGCCGATGGGGCTTCCGGGTTCGCCCGAAGTGCGCGCGAAGATGATGTCGTGGGTCGCGTGGTGCAGCCCGCTGTTCCAGCGCTTCATCCCGTTGATGACCCACTCGTCGCCGTCGCGCACGGCCGTGGTCTCGAGGTGCGTCGCGTCACTTCCGTGGTTCGGTTCGGTGAGACCGAAGGCGAGGCGCTTGGTGCCATCGAGGAAACCGGGCATCCATTCCTTCTTCTGTGCCTCGGTGCCGAAGTCGCGCATCATCAGAACCGTCGGGAAGTTGCCGACGATCGACGACTCGTTCTGCAGGTCGTTGAAGAGTCCGAGGCCCTTGGTCGCCAGATGCTCGCGAATGATCGCCATTTCGAGATTGCTCGCGCTCCGGCCGCCGAACTCCTTCGGCAGTGCCAGTCGTAACCAGCCGGCAGCATCGGCCCGACGACGCATCTCGCGCAGGAGGTCTTCCCACTCGGCCCGCGGAACACCACCGTTCTCGAAGTCGGTGCGGGCCCACTCGCGGCGATGATCGAAGAAACGCTCGTTGTCGTCCTGAGCCTGCAGCGGCTTGATCTCGCGTTCGATGAACTCGTCGAGTTGGTCGAGCGTGCGCTGAATGTCGGCGGGAATGGCGAAGTCCATGGGCCGACCGTAACCCTCCACCGACCGACCACCGAACCCGAGCCGAGCCGAACGCTCGCCGACCAGTAGTTTCACGTCGATGTCTGCCTCGACGCCGGATGGAACCGCCGCCCCATCGCCATCGAAATTCCCGCTGGCCGTGTTCCTCGGCATGACTGTCGAGAAGACCGGCTACGGAACCGCCCGCGCCGAAGTGACCATCGACGAACGCCACCTCAACCCCAACGGTGTCGCCCACGGTTCGGTGGTGTTCACGTTGGCCGACACGTCGATGGGGGCGGCCACCATGAGCATCCTCGACGAGGGTCTCTTCTGCTCGACCATCGAGATACAGGTTCGCTATCTGCGCGCCGCCGGCCCCGGTCGCCTCATGGTGGAGACAACGGTCGTGAAACCCGGCAAGCGCATCGTGCATCTCGAATCGCGGGCCGTCGACCAACAGGGTCGTCTCGTCGCCACCGCCACCGGCTCGTACGCGGTGCTCGGCAACTGATCAGACGTCTCGTGGGCTTTCCTCATCCGACGCTCGATCTCCCCGGCGATTGGCCGGCGGTGCTCTCCGAACTCGACCATGTCCAGATCGCTGACGATCGTTCGTGCGAACTCCGCCGACTGCTCGTCGCGCCTGATCGAGGTGCACGCAACTCCCTCGATACGGCGCCCAGCCACATCTGCGCCACCGCGTGGGTGCTGTCACCCGACGGTGAGCATGCGATCTTCGTGCGTCACAAGACCCTTGGCTGGAGCACTCCCGGTGGACACGTCGAAGTCGGCGAGAACACTCGTCAAGCGGCATTCCGCGAACTCGAAGAAGAGACCGGGCTCACACGATTCGACGTTCGACTCATCGGTGACGGCCCGGCCGTAGTGCACACCACCGACACCAACAATCCGCGTGAGCATCGCCACTGGAACGTGGGCTGGTTGATGACCGCCGACATGGATGCGCCGTTGTCACCCGTCGAGGGGGCGCGTTGGTTCGCCTGTGACCAACTTCCCGCTGGCCCGCCCGATATCGCCGAGACCCTGCCAATTCTTCGCTCTCTCCTCGAACGCACCGACTCCTGAACGGTGCGTCGTCGCTCCGACACCTCTACGCTCTGACCGATGGCCGACAGCACCATGTCCCCCGGCACCGTCGCGGCCGCTCTCGAACAGCAGGGTTACCTGTGCGACACCGGACTCGCCACCGCGGTGTTTCTGTCGTTGAGCCTCGAACGCCCACTTCTTCTCGAAGGTGAAGCCGGCGTCGGCAAGACCGAGTTGGCCAAGGTGTTGGCCCGCTGGACCGGCGGCGAATTGATTCGTCTGCAGTGCTACGAGGGAATCGACGCCAACCAAGCCGTGTACGACTGGGACTACTCGCGGCAGTTGTTGCACCTCCGCGCCGCCGAGGCCAGCGGCGAGGCTCGCAACTCGGGTGCCGACGCTCTGGAGAACGAGTTGTACGCCGAGCGGTTCTTGGTGAAGCGAGCGGTGTTGCGTGCCCTCGAGCCCGCGACTGCACGTCCGGTTCTTCTCATCGACGAAATCGACCGCGCCGACGACGAGTTCGAGGCCTACCTGCTCGAAGTTCTCTCCGATTACCAGGTGACCATTCCCGAGATCGGAACCGTCCGTGCGGCGGTTCCGCCCATCGTGGTGCTCACGTCCAACCGCACACGCGACGTGCACGACGCCCTCAAGCGCCGCTGTCTCTATCACTGGGTCGAGCATCCGTCGTTCGACCGTGAAGTCGAGATCGTGCGCCGTCGCGTGACCGGCGTTTCAGATCAGTTGGCCCGTCAGGTCGCGGCCCTCACCGAGACGATGCGCGGCCTGCACTTGTACAAGCCACCCGGAATCGCCGAGACCATCGACTGGGCCACCGCCCTGGCTCGTCTCGGCGCGTCGACGATCGACGAATCTCTCGTGCGCGCAACTCTCGGCACCGTGTTGAAGTATCGCGAAGACCAGGAGCGAGTCACCAACAACGGTCTCGATCAGGTCATCAAGCAGGCTTTGCAGCGCAGCCTCGTCGCCTGAGATGGCCGGCACCTCCACCGTCACGGTCGAATCGCCGGCCGAACGTCTGGCCGTGGCCTTCAGCCGCATTCTTCGCGGAGCCGGCCTCACCACTCCCGTCGGCAGCGTTCTGCTCTTCGTGGAAGCCCTCGGCCAGACCGGCATCGACTCACGCGAGTCGGTCTATTGGGCCGCCCGCACCACACTCGTGCGGCGCCCCGAAGACATCCCTTTGTTCAACCGCGCTTTCGAGGCGTTCTGGTTGGGTCGCACGGCCGACGGCTCGACCCAGATCACCGAGACGATGAAGCTCACGCTGCAACTCGACACCGACGACGACGGCAGCGACGAACGCGACTCGGCCGAGACGTCCTCGGATGACGAGACCATCACGTTGCGTTTTTCCGCGATCGAAACGCTCAAACACAAGGATTTCGCCGACTACACACCGACCGAGTTGGCCGAAGCGCAGCACATGATGAGCCGACTGCGACTAGCTGGTTCACCGCGCACGTCGTTCCGTCACGTGCGCGGACGAGACGCGCGCCTCGATCTACGGCGCACGATTCGTTCGAGTCTGCAGACCGGCGGCGAGCCGATTCGCCGCCATCATCTCGATCCCGATCAGCGCCTACGTCGCCTCGTTCTTCTGCTCGACGTGTCGGGTTCGATGGAGCCGTACTCGCGCGCGCTCGTCCGTTTCGTTCAGGCCGCGGTGGCCGGACGCCAGAAGGTCGAGGCCTTTGCCATCGGAACTCGCCTCACGCGTGTCACCCGCGAACTGTCGAACCGCGACCCCGATCGTGCTCTGAAGCGAGCCTCCGATCGCGTGCAGGACTGGAGTGGCGGCACCCGGCTGGGCGATTGTCTGCACCAGTTCAACGACGAATGGGGCGTGCGCGGCATGGCCCGCGGCGCCATCGTCGTCGTGCTGTCGGACGGTTGGGATCGCGGTGATCCCGAACATCTCTCGGAGCAGATGTCGCGTCTGCAGCGGGTGAGCCACAAGTTGGTCTGGGTCAATCCACTCAAGGTCACGCCAGGGTACGCACCCCTGGCTCGCGGAATGGCGGCCGCTCTCCCCCACGTCGACGCCTTCGTCGAGGGACATTCGTTGGCAGCGATGGAAGAGCTGGCTCGCGTGATCGGCCAGCCGTGAGTCGACATCACCCTGGCGAGGCGATCGGGCCCGCCACCGGCAGACTGTGACCATGCGCGAGATCCTCGACGACATCGACCGCTGGCGAGCCAACGGCAAGAAGGTTGCCGTGGCTCGAGTCGTCAAGATCGAGGGGTCAGGTCCACGCGATCCCGGAGCCGCCATGGCCGTCAACGAAGATGGTGAAGTGGCCGGTTCGGTGAGCGGCGGATGCGTGGAAGGCGCCGTGGTGTCCGAGGCCCTGGCCATCCTGGCCGAACACTCACCCGGTCGCATGGTGTCGTTCGGATACAGCGACGACGAGGCGTTCGCGGTCGGCCTCACCTGCGGTGGCACGATCCGCTTGTTCATCGAACCTCTCGCGTGGTGACGTGACGTCGATGTCGCTCTACGAACGATTCCGCGACCTGGTGCGCACCGAGACACCGGTGGCGTTGGCCACCGTGATCGACGGTCCGAACGTTGGCGCGAAGTTGATGGTCGTCCGTGAGGGCACCACCGAAACCGTCGAGGGTTCACTGGGCAACCCCGATCTCGACCGAGTGGCCGCCCGCGACGTCGCTGGCGAACTCGAAGCCGGACGCACCGGTGTCCGTCACTACGGCCCGGAAGGTCAGGCCACACCGGAGGATCTCGTCGACACACCGACGGTGTCGGTGTTCATCGAGACCTTCGCTCCTCCGCCGCAGATGTGGATCTTCGGTGCCGTCGACTTCACTGCCGCTCTCGGGCGGGTGGCCAAGGTTCTCGGCTACCGCGTCACGGTGTGCGACGCACGAGAGATCTTCGCAACCAAGCGTCGTTTTCCGATGGCCGACGAAGTGATCGTGTCGTGGCCCGCACCCATGTTCGAACGCCGGGGCCACACCCTGGGCCCGCGCGATGCGGTGTGCATTCTCACGCACGATCCCAAGTTCGACGTACCCGCGATCCAAGGCGCACTGGCCACCAGCGTCGGTTACATCGGCGTGATGGGAAGTCGCAAGACGCACAACAAGCGGCTCGAGCGTCTGGCCGAAGTGGGCGTGAGCAGCGCACGCGATCTCGAACGAATCATGTCACCGATCGGCCTCGACCTCGGTGGCCGCACACCCGAAGAAACCGCCGTGGCCATCTGCGCCGAGATCATCGCTCGTCGCACTGGTCATGGCGCGACGAGCCTCAAGAACACTTCGGGCTCGATTCACTCGTGACCGCCCCGCGGTTGGGCTAGACGATCACGAGTTCGTGATTGACACGATTCATCGGGTCGGGTCCGTCGTCGGACGCCACCACGATGTCCTCGAGGCGCATGCCCCACCTTCCGGGGACGTAGATACCCGGCTCGACACTGAACGCGTGGCCGGCCGCGAGGGGCAGCGTGTTTCCGCTCACGATGTACGGATCTTCGTGCGCATCCATTCCGATGCCGTGGCCGGTTCGGTGCACGAAGTACTCGCCCCATCCGGCCGCCGCGATCACGTCACGCGCGGCGGCATCGACGCGCTCGCACGGTGTGCCGACCACGGCCGATGCAACCGATGTCTGCTGCGCCTCGAGCAGAACCGCGTAGGCCGCGGCCAGATCGGCCGGCGGAGTTCCGATGTGCACGCACCGCGTGATGTCACTGCAATAGCCGTTCATGGTGCCGCCGAAATCGCACAACACGATCTCGCCGTCCCGAATCACGCGTGACCCCGGATGGTGGTGAGGTGACGCGGCGTTCTCGCCGGCGGCGACGATCGCGAAGTTCACGACGTCGTGACCCTCGGCCAGGATGCGCGCCGACAGATCGGCCGACACTTGAGCCTCGGTGCGACCGACCAACGGAATCTCACCGGCCTGCAACTGCGCGGCGATGCGATCGACCGCCGCACCGGCCGCCCGCAGAGCCGCGATCTCGGCGTCGTCCTTGCGCATGCGCAACGGGCCGAGAACTTCCACCGAACGGACCCACGACACGGTGGGCAGATGAGCCAGCAAGTCGACGAGGAAACGGGCCCACATCTGATCGCCCACCGCAACCGTGCGCGCACCGACACTCGTGACCAATCGCGCCGTCAGAGCAATCGGGTCGTCGGTTTCGTTCCAGGGCAACATCGAGAAGATCTCGGGGCGTTCGACCACGCGCGGCGCTTCGAGTCGCGGGATGACGAGTGTGGCCGGCGCCTCGCGCGGCACCACCAGCATCGTGAGTCGTTCGAGGGGCATGGCGTGATATCCGGCCAACCACGGCAGATCGAGTCCGACCGAGAGCAGCAGCACGTCGATACCGCGCTCGGCCATGGCTTCGCGAGTGCGCGCCATTCGCTGCGCGAACACCTCGGTGGAAGTAACACCCTGCGACACGATGGAATGCCCGCTCACGCTTCGAACACTAATTGGCTTCGGCCCTGAAGAGCCGACCAGGCTCAGCGCGAAACGCCCGATCCGGTGGCGACGATTCGGCCGAGTCGGCCGGCTTCGTAATCGTCGAACGCCTGGACGATCTCCTCACGGGTGTTCATGACGAACGGGCCGTACCGCGCGATCGGTTCGAGCAGCGGCTCCCCCGACAACAAGAGAACGTCACATCCGTTCGGGCCGGCGACAATCGACATCGCTCCCGAGGATCGATCACCGACGACCATCACGCCCTCGTCACCTTCGACGTCGTTCACGGCGGCCGAGCCGATGAACACGTGGACGAGTGCGGTGTGTCCGTCGGGCACGTCGAACACGATGGACTCGTCCGGCTTCAAGGTTGCATGGGCGTAGGCCATCGGACTGGTGGTGTCGACGATTCCGCGCACACCTTCCACTTCACCCGCGATCACTCGGATGAGGCCACCGCCGGGTAGGACTCGTGAAGGAATTTCGTGCGCTTCGTAACCCTGGTAGCGCGGAGGAATCATCTTCTTGGCGGCCGGCAGGTTGACCCACAACTGGAAGCCGTGCATGCGTCCACCTTCGCGCATGAGTCGGTCGCTAGGCATCTCGCTGTGCACGATGCCGGCTCCAGCCGTCATCCATTGCACGGCCCCAGGTGTGATGACACCGTGCCCACCGTTGGAGTCTCGGTGTTCCATCTCGCCGTGCATCATGTACGTGACCGTTTCGAAACCACGGTGGGGGTGATCGGGAGCCCCGATGGCGCGACCCGGTGCGTAATCGACCGGGCCCATCTCGTCGAGCAACAAGAACGGGTCGAGATTGTCGACCCGGGCGGTGGGGAACGGACGTCGCACCACGAATCCGCCACCCTCGGTCTGACGGACGGCCTGAATGGTGCCGGCGATCGGACGGTTCGACATCAACGCCCCTTCGCGGTGAGAGCCACCGGAACCTCAGCGGCGTCGGCCGATTGACGTGCGTGATAACTCGAACGGGTGAGTGGGCTGGCCTCCACGTGGGCGATTCCGAACCCTTCACCGATCTGCTTCCACCGGGCGAACTCGTCGGGGTGGATCCAACGCGCGACCGGCAGGTGATGCGAAGTCGGTCGCAGGTACTGACCCATCGTCACGATGCTCACCCCGACCGAAGCCAGATCGGCGAGGCAACCGTCGACTTCGTCGACCGATTCGCCCATTCCGAGCACCAGACCCGACTTGGTGGTGAGACCGGCCGCGCGCGCGGCCGACAGGACGCCCAGACTGCGTGCGTAACCGGCCGAGGGTCGCACTGCGCGCTGCAGGCGAGCCACCGTTTCGATGTTGTGATTGAACACGTCGGGGCGCGCGCGATACAGCGGAGCGAACGAGGCCACGTCGCCTTTGGCGTCGGACACCAGCGTCTCGACACGCGTGTGCGGGCTGCGTTCGCGAATGGCCTCGATGCAAGCCGCCACGTGTGACATGCCGCCGTCATCGAGGTCGTCACGCGCGACCATGGTGAGCACGGCGTGCGACAGGTTCATGCGCACGACCGCTTCGGCCACCCGCTGGGGTTCGTCGGCATCGGGAGCCTCGGGCTTTCGCGTGTCGACCAAGCAGAATCCACACGCACGGGTGCACCGCTCGCCGAGCACCATGAACGTGGCGGTGCCGTCGCGCCAGCATTCGGACAGGTTCGGACAACCAGCTTCTTCACACACGGTCACGAGGCCGAGGTCGCGCAGAGTCGACTTCACCGCGAGTACTTCGGGGCCGATCGAGACCTTGGGTCGCAGCCATTCAGGTTTGCGATCGGATACCTCGAGGCCACCCGAGACGCCGGCATCGTGCAAACGAGCGTTCGACCGCGAGCCGACGCGAACCGGCTCGCCTGGACCCTCGCCGCGCGAGAACCGCGACAAGTCGTCGGGGCGGTGAACCCAGGCGACGTCCTGTCGTTCGACCATGCCATTGGCCCAGCGTTCGGCGGCCAGACGCACGACGATGTCGACCACGGCCCGCATCTCGACGTCGACACCTTCTTCGCGCAGAGAGGTGACCGGGCGATCACCGATTCCGCACGGAACGATGTGTTCGCGCATGTAGGTGAGATCGGTGGACACGTTCAGTGCGAACCCGTGCATGGTGCGACCGTTGGCGAGTCGAACGCCGATCGCGCAGATCTTGCGCGGATTGGGACCGTGCACATCGACCCACACGCCAGGAAAGTCGGGAAGGCGTCCGGCATCGGACACTCCGAGTTCGGTGAGCGTGTCGATCACGATCTGTTCGACGGCGCACACGTGTTGGGACGCACCGATGCGGTTGTCGAGCGAGATGATGGGGTAACCGACCAACTGGCCGGGCCCGTGATAGGTGATGTCGCCACCCCGCTTGACCGACACGAATTCGGCGCCCACTGCGGCCGGATCACACTTCAGGTTCTTGTCGAGCTCGGCTCGTGGGCCGTACGTGAACACGTGCGGGTGCTCGAGCAGGAGCAGATGGTCGTCGTGTCCGTGCTCGAACAACGCGGTCTGGAGCGCGAGAGCCTCCGAGTACGGGACTCGGCCCAGCCAGCGCGCTCGGAGCATCGATCAGATCTCGGGTAGCCAGTCGCGGGACTCGAGGATGTCCTTCACGCGCACGAGGAAGCCGGCGGCGTAGGCACCATCGAACGCACGATGATCCCAACTCATGGCCAAGTTGCCGGTGGGATGAATGGCGATGCTCTCGCCCCCCGACGGCAACGTGACGACGACCGGTCGACGCACGATCGCATCGGTGGAGAGGATCGCCACTTGCGGCTGGTTGATGATCGGCATGGTGAGCACCGATCCGGCCGAGCCGTTGTTGGAGATGGTGAAGGTTCCACCCGAAATCTCGTCGGGCGACAACTTTCGACTGCGCGCGCGGCTCGCCAGATCGTTGATTTCGCGCGCGATCGCTCGCAGTCGCTTGCCCTCGGCGCTGCGCACGACCGGAACCAGCAGACCCTGGTAATCGAGGTCGACCGCGATGCCGAGATCGACGTAACGATGCACTACGAGATCGTCGCCGTTGATGCTCGCGTTCATGTGCGGGAAGTCGGCCAACGCATCGATGACTGCGCGAGCGATGAACGGCAAGTAGGTGAGGCTGTAACCCTCTTGCGCCTTGAACTCGGCCTTCACGCGATTGCGCGTGGAGTCGACGTTGGCGAAGTCGACCTCGACCACGCTGAACGCGTGCGGACTGACGTTCTTCGACATGACCATGTGCGAGCCCGTGGCCTTGCGAATCTTCGACAGCGACACGACCTCGTCGCGATCGCCCACACGCACAGTGGGCGCCGGCGCAGCGGGAGACGTTGTCGCAGCGGGGGCCGGCGTTGCCACCGGAGCTGGAACAGCCGCGGGAGCCGGAGTCGGCGCGGCGGCGGGTGCGGTCGCGGGGGCCGAGCCGTGCTTGTCGATGTGATCGAGCACGTCTTCACGCGTGATTCGGCCACCAGGGCCAGACCCGGCGATGCGATCGACGTCGAGGCCGTGTTCGGCCACGAGACGACGCACGACCGGCGACAACAGACGATTGTCGCCCGAGACGGCGGCCGCAGGTGCGGCTACCGGAGCAGGAGCCGGAGCAGGAGCCGGAGCAGGAGCCGGAGCCGGAGCAGGTGCCGGAGCCGGAGCAGGTGCCGGAGCAGGTGCCGGTGCCGGAGCAGGTGCCGGTGCCGGAGCAGGTGCCGGCGCAGGAGCCGGAGCCGAACCAGCGGCACCCACGACGGCGATGACCGCACCAACGGGAACCGTTTCGCCCTCGGGCACACGAATCTCGACGAGCACCCCCGCGACGGGTGACGGAACCTCAGTGTCGACCTTGTCGGTCGACACTTCGAACAACGGCTCGTCGGCCGCCACGGTGTCGCCCACCTTCTTGAACCAACGCGTGATGGTTCCTTCGGTGACCGTCTCACCCAACTGCGGGAGCGTGACCTCTGCCATCGTGATTCCTCTCGATTCTCAGGCGTTCAGGCTTCGTCCGGTGAGCGACAACACCGTCTCGCCGAACAACTCGGACAGACTCGGGTGCGGTTGCACGAACTCGGCGATTTCGTCGACGGTGGCTTCCCAGTTGACGGCGAGATAGCCACCCGACAACTGCTCGGTGACCCACGGGCCGACCATGTGCACACCCAACACCTGTCCGGCCGAGCCATCGGCGTTGCGCTTGGCAACGATCTTCACGAGACCGTCGATCTCACCCAGGATCTGGGCCCGACTGTTGCCGCGGAACTGGTGCTTGGCCACGACGACGTCGAGGCCCTGTTCCTTGGCGGCGTCTTCGCCCGGTCCGGCCCAGGCAACTTCCGGATGGCAGTAGATGGCCCACGGCACGCGGTCGTACGCGATGGGTGCCGGGCCTTCGCCCAACAGGTGCTTCACGGCGAGGATCGCTTCGGCGTAGCCGACGTGTGCGAGTTGCGGCGTGTTGACGAGATCGCCGATGGCATACACGCCGGGCTCGCCGGTGCGACACCACGCATCGACTTCCACGAAGCCGCGTTCGGTGACCTTGACCGCTGTGCCCTGCAATCCGAGGAGATCGGCAAAGGGACGGCGGCCGACCGACACCACCACGGCATCGACTTCGAGTTGCTCTCCCTCGCCGAACGACACCACGGTTCCACCTGACGCATTGGGTGTGTGGCCGTTCACCATCACACCGGTGCGGATGTCGATGTTCTTCTTCTTGAACGACTTCACGACAACGTTGGCGACGTCGGTGTCGAGGCCGGGAAGGATCTTGGGCAGACCTTCGAGAATCGTGACCTTCGAGCCGAGATCGGCGAAGGTGGACGCGAACTCACAACCGATCGCACCGCCGCCGATCACGGCGACGCGGGCCGGTACGTAATCGAGGTCGAGGACTTCGTCGCTCGTCATGATGGGTCCGCCGCGATCGAAACCGGGAATGGTGCGGGGCACCGAACCGGCGGCGAGGATGACATTCGCCCCCTGAATGACAGTCGACGATCCATCGTTCATCGAAACGTTCACGGTGCGGTTGACGCCGAGCGATCCGGTGCCGTTGAACACGGTGACCTTGCGCGACTTGCAGAGACCGCCGATTCCCTTCACCAGACCATCGACGATCTTGCGCTTGCGCGCCTGGGTCACGGCGAAGTCGACCGACGGGGCCGAGGCGTTGATGCCGAAGTCGGCGGCGTGAGCCACGTGCCGGTACACCGACGCGGTCTCGAGAAACGCCTTGGCCGGAATGCACCCACGGTTGAGACAGGTACCACCCAGAGCATCACGTTCGACCAGAGCCACGTTGACACCAGCCGATGCCGCGTACAGCGCAGCGCCGTAGCCTCCGGGACCTCCACCGATCACGACGAGATCAAATTGCTCGGCCGTACAGACCACCTCCGCGAACCAGGCGCCTGGGGCGCTGTGCAGGGCTTAAAGGTAGCCGGTGGGACCTGCTTTCGAAGGCCCTGATGACCCCTGTCATGCTGGTGTCGAGTCCGACCAGGCTCAGGGTTTCCACTGGCTCTGTTCGCCCGCCCGCGTGTAGGCCACGGCCTGCAACACCTCCACGGCCACGAATCGGACCGTGCAGGTGATCGGACCCTCGTCTGGCACGACGGTCCGCGCGTCGCAGGCTCCCGAGGTCACCGCGCCGCTCGGTTCGGTGATGTTGCCGTCCCCGAAAAGTCGCCAACCTTTCAGAACGCTTTCGCCCGGTACACCCGTCATCGTCACCACGGCGTCGGTGCCTTCCGGCCCGATCGTCACGCGATCGACCGACACGGTCATGTCGCCGAGCTGGGACGACTGGCCGACGGACAGAAACCGAACTTCTTGACGGTCGCCCGCGAGCTGGAACGCGAACACCACTCCGGCCAGAAGAATGAGCAACGCACAACCCGCCGACAACAGGAGCAAGGTTCGCGTCTTCATGTGACGTTCAGCCTACGAACGAGTCGTGAGATCTGTGCCCCTGATCAGGCACGCCTTCGCACTCGGTCGTAGCCTGACCTCGTGTCCCCCCGCACCATTGCCATCACCGGCGCCAGTGGCCTCATCGGTACTGCGCTCGCCGACCATCTGACTCGACGCGGCGATCGCGTCGTTCGATTCACCCGATCGGGTTCGTCGAGCAACGACACCATCGCCTGGAACCCGGCGTCCGGAGCCATCGACTCCGAACGACTGCGAGGCGTCGATGCGGTCGTGCACATGGCCGGAGCCGGAATCGGCGACAAGCGCTGGACCGACTCGTACAAGCGCGAGATTCTCGAGAGCCGCACCAAGAGCACGTCTCTACTGGCGTCCGCTCTCGCAAGCCTGAGCGACGGACCCAAGGTTCTTCTGTCGGGTTCGGCCATCGGTTACTACGGCGAATCCGAGACCGCTTCGTTCACCGAAGGTTCGGCGCCCGGCTCCGGATTCCTCGCCGATGTGTGCGTGCAGTGGGAGGCCGCGACCGACGTGGCCGAGAAGGCCGGAATTCGCGTCGCGCACTTGCGTACGGGCATCGTGCTCAGTCCGCGCGGTGGTGCACTCAAGAAGTTGTTGCCGCTGTTCAAGATCGGCGCTGGCGGTCGAATGGGTTCGGGTCGTCAGTGGCAGAGCTGGATCTCCATCGATGACGAAGTGCAGGCGATCGATCACCTTCTGTCGTCATCGGTGTCCGGTGCCGTCAATCTCACCGCACCCCAACCGGTCACTCAGGCCGAATTCACCAAGACTCTTGCTCGCGTGTTGAAGCGTCCGGCGTTCGTGTCGGTGCCGTCTTTCGGTCCGAAGTTGTTGCTCGGTTCCGAGTTGGCCGACGCTCTCCTGTTCACCGGACAGCGTGTCGAGCCGAAGGTTCTGCTCGCCGATGGCTACGGGTTCGTCCACCGCGATCTCGAATCGGCTCTGCGATCACTTCTCGGCCGCCCGGTCTGAGCGAGGATCGTCGCGGTGTCGTCACTGCCCCGATCACCCCTTCCTGATTCCGTCGACGTCGCCATCGTCGGCGCCGGTCTGGCCGGACTGGCCACCGCCCGAGTGGTTCACGAAGCCGGATTTTCGGTCGCTGTGCTCGAATCATCCGACGGAGTCGGGGGTCGTGTGCGAACCGATGAAGTGGACGGGTTCTTGCTCGATCGTGGCTTCCAGGTGTTGCTCACCGCGTATCCCGAACTTCATCGCCAGTTCGACGTGACGGCGCTCGATCTGCGGGCTTTCGACCCGGGCGCACTCGTGTGGCGCAACGGTCGTGGCTACGAAGTGTCCGATCCGTTCCGCAAGCCCACGAGCGTGCTGTCCACCGCGTTGGCCCCGGTTGGTTCACCGTTCGACAAGGCGCGCATCGCGTTGCTGCGACGCCGTGTGCGAACTGGTCACGCATCGCAACTACTTCGCGGCGACGACATGACCACGCGCTCACTTCTCGAGTCGTCCGGCTTCTCGAGCACCATGATCGACCGCTTCTTCACTCCCCTCGTCGGCGGCATCCAGCTCGACCCGCAACTTTCCGCGTCACGCCGCATGTTCGACGTGATCTTCCGCATGCTCGCCGACGGGGACGCGGCGGTTCCTGCCCGCGGCATGGGGCAGTTGTCGGCCCAATTGGCGTCGCACGTGCCGACCGACGCGGTTCACTTGTCCACGCCGGTGATCGGTGTCGGTTCGGGTGAGGTACGCGTCGATGGTGATCGAGTGGTCACGGCTCGCGCCGTGGTGGTCGCCACCGAGGGCCCGGTGGCTCGCCGTTTCGTCGACATACCCGATGTCGCCTCCCGATCGGTGTCGTGCGTCTACTTCGCCGCTGATCGCGCACCCACCGCGTCGAAGGCCATCGTGCTCGATGGCACCGGCCGCGGTCCCGTCCTCAACATCGCCGTCATGAGCAACGTGAGTCCGTCGTACGCCCCGTCGGGCCAGCATCTGATCGCCGCCGCCATCCCCGGTCGCACCGATGGCGACCTCGAAGCCGACGCTCGTCGACAAC